>CAZRNI010000190.1:0-5176 GCA_964601425.1 uncultured Eubacterium sp.
GGCTGAACTGTGGAAGAGTGATTTTGAATTGAATCCAGATCTTCATCTTCCAGCGGCTGCAGAGAAAACAGTTCCGTTAAGATCTCGACCATTGATTCTGTCGACGGATAAAACTCTTCGTGCTCTACACCGTCACCCAGAATCGTGCCGAGCGTCGTATTGCCTTCAAACTTCAGGATACCGCTGCTCTCGTCCGCGCGGAAGGTCTCTGCAATCCTTGAGAAGGAACTGCCGGACATATCCGTCGTGGCTGCATTTTTTAATGCGTCCCAGAGGCGGTTCGCGAAATTCGGATGCGATTTCACCTCGCTGATGGCCTGTTTGAAGAACGCATCCATAAAGATGCGCTGCCGGCGCATGCGCGCACCGTTTTCTTCATTATCAAGCGCTTTTCTGGCGCGGACAAAGGCCTGCGCCTGGCTGTCGCTTAATGTAATAGTCGTTCCGTTTACAAATGCCGGATTAACCATCGTCATATCTTCATCAATTGTGACCGTTACGCCTCCCATGAAGCTGTTCAGCGTTCCGATCTCATCCATATCCAGCACATAGTACCCGTCGATGTGATCGAGTTCTCCAAGGAACTCACAAACGACGTCAACCGTGTTTTCGGCACTCTGCGTCTTGTCGGTGCCATACCAGTGTGCTGTACAGATCTGCTCAAGCGGATAACCGGCGATCAACCCCTCGTCATCCAGCATAGAGACCTCTGTGATCGTATTGCGGTCGATCTGAAGGTAGCCGTATTTTCCGTCTGTGTGGTCGATCACCATAAGCAGCAGGAAATCTGCCATACCGCCGTGATATTCTTTCCCCTCACCGTCCGGATTGCCGCTGTGGTCAGTTCCGATAAAAAGGTATGTCTCGATCCTGTGATCAAATCCATAGAGTTGGTCATCGATGCAGAGTGTATTTTCATCCGACCATCGCGGATCATTCAGTTCGCCGAGCCGTTTGGACTTCGCGCTGTCCTGCGTTATAGCAGCCTGTGCTGTGTCCGTGCTATTCTTTTTGCGCTGTATAAAATCAACAAGCGCAACAACCGCAAATACCGCGGCGAGCGCTGCAATAAGAGCGATGACACCTCTGATGGTCTTCTGTTTTTGTGACATCTGATTGTGGTGCCTGTGTCTCCTGTGAAGTTTATGATGGTGCATGGATGATTTCCCCTGCCCGGTTGTTTAGCTGATTGCCAACAACCGCCGCGCAGTCTCGTCGCTGCGCCGCAGGGCCTCCTCTCCAAGTTCTTTTTGTATAATCTCCCGTCCGGCGGCCAGGTTTACCTTCCGGCTGTCCAGGTTGTGGGCATCGCTCCCGAGGATGGTCTCCGGGTGCTCTTTGAACCAGTTCAGGCAGAATTTCTTTTTTGTATTCCGGCTGAACAGACCGCCTTTTTTAAGGAAGCTGCCGGTATTGATCTGCGCTGTGACCGGCAATTCATCGAAGATCCGCTCCCAGATGGTTTTGTCCTTCTGGAACTCCGGGTAGCGCTCGATATGCGCCAGGACGACCTGCAGGTGCTGCTTCTCGATGATCAGCTTCAGGTCGCGGAACTGCTCGTCGTGCCACTGTTCAAACGGCATTTCAACCAGGATCGTATTGGTTCTCTCGATACAGAGCTGCGGGAGCTGATCCGCGCGGCCCATACCCTCAAAGTAGTAAACTTCAGCACCGGTGCGCATCTGCGGGAATCCGGGTACTCCTGCAACAGCGTTTTTTTTGTGTGTTTCCTGCTGTTCCAATGCCTGCCGAATTTTTTCCGAAGTGAGCTGCGATTTCTCCGATGTGTGCTGCGATTTCTCCGATCTGTCCTGCAATTCTCCCAAAGCGCGCTGCAATTTCTCCAGTGCGTGCTGCCGCTTCTCCAGAAAATGCCCGATCGACCGCCGGTGTGCGTAAAAGTGCGGCGTCAGGACGACGGTATTTACCCCCTGGGACATTTCCGCCTCCAGCATCGCAAGCGACATCTCGGTATCTCTGCTGCCGTCATCGATCCCGGGCAGGATATGTGTATGAAAGTCAATCATTCGTAAACTTCTTTCCGGCATCCGCCACGCGAATTGCGTATAGTTAATGCCATTTTGAAATGACCCCATCAAAAAGGAATATATCACAAATGAAAAGACAATACAACTCAGTTTTTGTTGCATTTCTTGCCGTTTCTCTGTATTTTTGCCGCGCAAAAAAAGTTTTAGCTAAAATATTAGGTGAGGTTTGTCTATCTTTTAAACACGTGACAAACTTTGTGAATGAGTCCTTGTAGAGCTTTGTCTGTGAAGCCTTTTAAAAGCTCGTGAATTCGAAAAAAAAATACAGAGAACTCTCTTTCGAAAGTGCTCTGTATTGTCAGCAGTCGATAGGGGAATCGAACCCCTGTTTTCGCCGTGAGAGGGCGACGTCTTAACCGCTTGACCAATCGACCGTGTATGAGTTTAACCTATACGGGGAGGATTGTCAAGGGGGTTTTTATATTCTTTTTCGCCTCTTTTTTTATCACGCTTTTTCACCGGGTTTTGCGAGTGAATCTTTCAGACATGTTATATTGACTTTGCGGATCATTATCTTTATAATAGATAGACATAAAGAGGAGCACCGCGCAGGCGGTTGACCTCGACTGGTTAAGTTATTTGGGGTTTATCCCCGCACAACCGTCACTTTGCCGAGGAGTGGCGGTTGTTGCTTTTCACGATGATTGTGACGGTAAATCGTCCAATATGTATCGTAATACGCATACACATCACCTCCTTTCGTCGGTGATGGCCAACCGCCTGCGCCTTTGCAGTGCTCCTCTGCCCTTACGGGCAGATTTATGATAACATAATTCTTTGTGTCGTTCAATATTATTTAAACTGCTTTGTTTTTAAGGAAGATTCTATGAATAAAAAAGAAATTGCGGAAATCCGCAAACTGCTGACAAAGGACCACTGCCGGATTGACCGGATCACGGGCTGCTATGTGAACGGTGAAAAAGAGACAGTGATGGAGATGCGGGAGGCGTTTTTGTCGCTGCCCGAGGAAGAGATGCACAAGTACTGTGCGATTTTTAAGAAAGCTTTGTCCGGGACGATCGGGAAGCATCTGATGACGCTGGAGTTTCCGCTCGCGGAGGAGGCGCCGGACGGCAGGCAGGCTGCACTGCTCTCTCTGCGGGATACCGCGCTGGAGGACGACGCGGTTCTGCGGAAGATGTACGACGAGATCATCAATGCCTGGCAGTATGCGGGCAATTATCTGATCCTGTTTGCTTTTGGACGTTATGACGTGCCCGGCAGTACTTCGGACCGGCTGACGCTGGATGATGCATCGGATTACGTGTATTCCTTCGTGGTCGGCTGCATTTGCCCCGTCAACCTTTCCAAGGAGGGGCTTTGCTACGATCCGGACCAGAATACTTTCTTAAATAAGCTGCGGGACCAGATGGTTGAGATGCCGGATGCGGGCTTCCTCTTCCCGGCGTTTACCGACCGCAACACGGATCTGCATAATGTCCTGTACTATACGTCAAAGCCGAAGGAACTGCACGGTGCGTTTCTGGAGGGTGTGCTCGGGATCGAGCCGCCGCTGACGGCCGAGACGCAGCACAGCACGTTTTCCGCACTGGTCGAGGAGACATTTCAGCGGGACTGTGATTTTGAGGTTGCGAAGGAAATTCATGAAAAACTGGGCGAGGTGATCGCTGAAGCCGCGGCTTCGGACGATCCGGAACCGCCGGTGCTGGACGAGCACGCCGTGCGGGTGATCCTGACACAGTGCGGCGCGACAGATGAGCAGATGGCTTCCTTTGCGGAGCGCTATGAGGAGCTGACCGGGGATGATGAGATCCTGGCGTCTAACGTGCATGCGGCGCGGAAGTTTGAGATCGTGTCGCCGGATGTGAAGGTGAGCGTCGCCGCCGACCGGACGGATCTGGTCGAGACGCGCATTCTGGACGACGGGCGGGAGTATCTCGTGATCCCGCTGGACGGAGATGTCGAGGTGAACGGGATCCGGATCCGGAGGAAACGAAGCACAGATTCGGAGAACCCATGATCAGCAAAAGCGTTGACTTTCATTTATTTTCATCTTATACTTTATACATAAAAGAGGTGTACCGCACAGACGGTTGACCTCGGATTGACTAATTTATCGGGTTTTACCCCAACAACCGCCGCTTCCCTGATCAAGAGTGGCGGTTGTTGCGTCTCACGATGATCGTCACGGTAAACCGTCCGATGTGCAAAGTAATTCGCATACGCATCACCTCCTCTCGAAGATGATGGCCAACCGCCTGCGCCTTAGCAGTACTCCTCCGCTCTTACGAGCAGTATTATTGTAACAAAAAAGCCCCTGCCGGTCAATATTATTTAAACCAGCAGAGGCTTTCTTTATTTACACTGCTACCCCAAATGCTTCTTCCAGCTTCTCTTCTGCTTCTTCCGTTGTCTGATCCAATGCAATGGCCAGTTCGCAGGATAGTTTACCGGTTGCTTCTGCGAGGAACCGCTCGTCTACAGATGTAAACTTCTTGCCCTGTGCAAGACGATCCGCCCGGCGGGTTCTTAAGGTAAGGATCATGCCGGCCATCGCAGTGCAGTCTCCTTCACGCATGATTTCGCGGTAGGATTCCTCCCGGAATTTCTCATTTTCGATTGTCATCGGCTCGATGGTATCCATCGTATTCAGTAATGCATCTGCTTCTTCTTTCGTGATAATCGCACGGATGGCAACTTTTTCGCTGTCGACCGGCGAATAAATCGTGCTTCCCTTTGATCCGACCGGCTCGAGTACGTAATATTTACGCTTCACATCGCAGCCGGGCATATCCAGATACGTGATTTCATTGATCCGACACGGGCCGTTTGTCCCATACACTACATAGGTTCCTTTCGGGTACATGTTACGCTCCTTTTCTTTCTCTGGTCTGAGCTATATCGTGCAGGAGTTGTCGCACTGAGCAGTCGAGTGCACCCCCCTGCAAACATGAGCGTCGAGACAATTTATCCTATCTATAATAATTTAACTATAGTTATTATAGCACGAATTTATGCGAATTATCAAGGTTTACACTTTTACAAAAGATTAACAAAATAATTTTTATTTGAAATACTCTTTTCATTGAAAATGTTTGTGCTATAATTAAACCTGTATTGTTTAATCAGGGGATTTTCATAGACATGTTTGTTTTGGATGGTCTTAC
>CAZRNI010000191.1:0-5172 GCA_964601425.1 uncultured Eubacterium sp.
CTCGCAAAGAAGCATCTGTACTGGAATAACCGCCACACCGGCAATTACGTCTGGGAAAAATACGCTCTGATCGACAAGACCTTCTCACAGGTACTTGATACAATGGTTGAGACCTTCCCGGATCAGATTGCCATCAAATATACGACACTGGATTACACGAGAACCTACAGCCAGTTCCGCGATGATGTCGATGAATTTGCACGCGCGCTGGTATCCCTCGGCGTTAAGGCAGGCTCCAAGGTTTCCATCTGGGCAACCAATGTGCCGGCATGGTATCTGACTTTCTGGGCTGCGACTAAGATCGGTGCGGTTCTCGTAACAATGAACACGGCATACAAGATCCACGAGGCAGAATATCTGCTCCGCCAGTCTGACACGCATACGCTCGTTATGATCGACGGCTACCGTGATTCCAACTATGTTGAGATCATCAATGAAATATGTCCGGAGCTGAAGGACAAAAAGCCGGGCGAAGCACTTCATGCAAAACGCCTTCCGTTCCTGCGCAATGTCGTTACAGTCGGTTTCCGCATGCCGGGCGCGCTGACACTTGAAGAAACCCGCGCATATGCTGAGAATACACCCATCGAAGAAGTCCGCCGTATGGCAGCCGAAGTAGATGTCAATGACGTCTGCAACATGCAGTACACCTCCGGCACCACAGGTTTCCCGAAAGGTGTTATGCTGACACATTACAACATTATTAACAACGGCAAGACCATCGGCGACAGCATGGATCTCTCCACCGCGGACCGCATGATGATCCAAGTACCGATGTTCCACTGCTTCGGTATGGTGCTCTCGATGACATCAACAATGACGCACGACGGCACGATTCTCCCGATTCCGTACTTCTCACCGAAGTCCTCGCTGGCGTGTGTAAATGACGAACATATCACGGCATTTAACGGCGTTCCGACCATGTTCATTGCCATGCTGAATCATCCGGACTTCGATAAGACCGATTTCAGCTACATGCGTACCGGTATTATGGCCGGAAGCCCCTGCCCGATCGCTGTCATGAAAGACGTCGTGGACAAGATGAACATGAAAGAAATCGTCATCGTCTACGGTCAGACAGAAGCTGCACCGGGCTGTACCATGAGCCGCACGACCGATTCCCTCGAGGTGCGTGTCTCAACCGTCGGCAGCGCATTCCCGGAGGTCGAGTGCAAGATCGTCGATCCGGAGACCGGTGAGGACTGCCCGGACGATGTAATTGGCGAATTCGTAGCCCGCGGCTATAATATCATGAAGGGCTACTACAAGATGCCAAAGGCAACCGCTTCCGCAATCGACGCGGACGGCTGGCTGCACACCGGCGACCTTGCCTGCCGCACACCGGAAGGCAACTACCGGATCACCGGACGTCTGAAAGACATGATCATCCGCGGCGGTGAAAACATTTACCCGAAGGAAATCGAAGAATTTATCTACACGCATCCGAAGGTAAGTGATGTTCAGGTCATCGGCGTTCCGGACAAGGCGATGGGTGAAGAAATCATGGCCTGCATTATTCTCAAGGAAAACGAGGAAATGACCGTCGAAGAAATGAAACAGTTTATTCTTGATCATATGGCGAAGCATAAAGTTCCGAAGTACATCGATTTTGTCGACAGCTTCCCGATGAATGACGCCGGCAAGATCCAGAAGTATAAGATGCGCGAGCAGGCAGTCGAGCGGCTTGGACTGCAGCAGGATGCAGCGATCGAGACAGCATAAGTGAATCAGCGGGGATGTTTCCTGTTTCGCAGACGAAAGCAGTTACCAGATTTGAAATACATAGTAAATCAGCAGATTTTCTGATCTTCACGTAGTCGTTTAGAGTACTTACGTAGTTTATTCTGAGATTCATTAGTTTACTATGTATTTCAAATATCAAATTATGTAGTAGAACTCGTTTTTTCTTTGTTTACTCCGTAACAGGTCTTGATATTTACGTAGTAACTGAACTTAATTAATAAATAACTACGTATTGACCTGAAAAATTTACGTAGTAACTAAACCTAATATAAAATAACTACGTATTGACCTGGAAAATTTACGTAGTAACCAAGCCTAATTAAATAATAACTACGTATTAGCCCGGAATACTAACGTAGTAATTGAATCATATTAGTATTTACTGCGTAATGAGGTCTGTCCTGATGACATCTTTGCCAAGCAGCAGAAGAAATCATCTTGCAAAAAGACGCGAATTCAACAAACTTCGGTTTGTAATATCTTGTAACAATCAATAACGAAAGAAAGGAAATAGAAAAATGGGATCGACGACGAACGATAAGGTTCGCAAATACGTTACGGTAGACGGCAATGAAGCCGCGGCTTATATTGCATATGCCTTTACGGAGGTTGCTGCGATTTATCCGATCACGCCCTCCTCTCCGATGGCCGGCAAGACAGACGTCTGGGCCGCAAACGGCAAGCGGAATATGTTCGGACAGCCTGTCCGCCTGGTTGAGATGCAGTCTGAAGCCGGTGCAATCGGCGCCGTTCACGGTGCACTGGAGACCGGTGCACTGGCAACCAGCTTCACTTCCGCACAGGGACTGATGCTGATGATTCCGGTGCTGCACCGCATCGCCGGTTCCCGTCTCCCGGCGGTTCTGCATGTTGCCTCCCGTACGGTCGGCACACATGCGATGTCGATTTTCGGCGATCATTCTGACGTTATGAACTGCCGTCAGACCGGCTTTGCCCTGTTCTCTACCGGCAGTGTCCAGGAAGTCATGGATCTCGCAGGCGTTGCGCACCTTGCAGCGATTAAAAGCCGGATTCCGTTTATCCATTTCTTCGACGGTTTCCGCACTTCGCACGAGATCACCAAGGTCGAACAGATGAACTATGATGATCTGACAGATCTTCTGGACATGGATGCAGTCGACGCATTCCGCGATCACGCGCTGAATCCTGAACATCCGCTTCTGCGCAACACGGTACAGAACGGCGATATCTATTTCCAGATCCGCGAGGCGAACAACACCGCCTACAACGAACTGCCTGATATTGTTGAAGCATATATGGGCAACATCAGTGAGATCACCGGACGCGAGTATCATCTGTTCAATTATTACGGCGATCCGCAGGCAGAGCGCGTCATCATTGCAATGGGTTCTGTCGCAGGCCCGATTGAAGAAACAGTTGATTACCTGAATGCACGCGGTGAGAAGGTCGGCTTCCTGCAGGTTCACCTGTTCCGTCCGTTCGACATCAGACGTTTCCTGGATGCGATCCCGGAGACCTGCAAGAAAATCGCAGTTCTCGACCGCACAAAGGAAATGGGAAGTGCCGGAGAACCGCTTTATCAGGATGTCCGCACAGCACTCTTCGGCCGTTCTGATCTTACCATCGTAGGCGGACGCTACGGTCTCTCCTCCAAAGATACAACACCGGGCCAGATCGCAGCTGTTTTCAAAAATCTGGAGCAGGATGCACCGCTCAATCATTTTACCATCGGTATCAATGATGATGTGACACATCTCTCCCTGCCGGAAGTGCCGATCAATCCGGGCGAAGGCAATGTGGTTGCCTGCAAATTCTGGGGCCTTGGCAGCGACGGTACCGTCGGCGCAAACAAAGATACCGTTGTGATCATCAATGAGCACACGCCGAAATTTGCACAGGCCTATTTTGAGTATGATACCAAGAAATCCTTCGGTATTACCAAGAGCCATCTGCGCTTCGGCGATGCGCCGATCCGCTCTTCCTACTATGTAAAACATGCGGATTTTGTCGCCTGTCACAATGCGACCTATATCCATAAATATGACATTGTCTCCGAGATCAATCCGGGCGGAACATTCCTGATCAACTGCCCGTGGAGCGTCGATGAGCTGGAACACTTCATTCCGGCACACGTACGCCGCCAGATCGCAGACAAGAACCTGAATCTGTACATCATCGACGCCCTGAAGATTTCCGAGGAGCTTGGTCTTGGCAGCCATGCCAACATGGTTCTGCAGGCAGCCTTCTTCAATCTCGTACCGGTCGTTCCGCCGGAAGAGGCGGTCGGCTATATGAAAGATGCCGCTAAGAAGCGCTACTTCAAGAAGGGCGATCAGGTTGTCCAGATGAACCTCGCTGCGATCGATGCCGGCAAAGACGGCCTTGTAAAGGTTGATGTACCGGAATCCTGGAAATCCGCAGATCCGACTGCACCGGCAGCCCGTACAGATGTGCCGGATTACATTGCAAATATGATTGATCCGATGAATGCATTGAAAGGCGACGATCTTCCGGTCAGCACATTTGCCGGCTACGAAGACGGTGCATTTGACATGGGTTATACCGCATTCGAGAAGCGCGGGATTGCAACCCACATTCCGGTCTGGGACGCAGAGAAATGTCTGCAGTGTAATAAGTGTGCTTATGTCTGCCCGCACGCAGTCATTCGCCCATATCTGCTCACAGAAGAAGAAAAGAACAATGCGCCGGCAGACATGAAGCTGGTTCCGGCAAAAGGGAAACAGGCCGAAGGTCTCTGGTACAGCATGCAGATCAGTACAATGGACTGCACCGGCTGCGGCTCCTGTGCATACAGCTGCCCGTCTAAGGACAAAGCACTCACCATGGTACCGATCGACGATGATCCGTCCACGCCGGCATCCTGGGATTATGCACTGACCCTGTCCGACAAGGGCGATCTGTTCAATCCGTACACCGTAAAAGGAAGTCAGTTCCGTCAGCCGCTGGTTGAGTTCTCCGGCGCATGCGCAGGCTGCGGCGAGACACCGTATGCAAAGCTTCTGACACAGCTCTTCGGTGACCGCGTATACTGGGCAAATGCAACCGGATGCTCACAGGCATGGGCAAGCGCAATGCC
Source organism: uncultured Eubacterium sp. (assembly GCA_964601425.1). Lineage (GTDB taxonomy): Bacteria > Bacillota > Clostridia > Lachnospirales > Lachnospiraceae > CADBRN01. Next base: position 4,823 of record CAZRNI010000191.1, read on the forward strand.
GGGCATCTCCTATACAACCAACAAGAACGGACACGGGCCTGCATGGTCAAACTCCCTGTTTGAGGACAACGCTGAGTTCTCACTCGGTATGGTACTCTCCGTCCGCCAGCAGCGGACCCTGCAGAAAATGCGCATCGAAGATTACCGCACGAGCTGCAAGGATGAAAAAGTCCTTACTGCAATTGACAACTGGCTTGCATCTTACGACGATTTCGATGCATCCGCACCGGCAAGCCGCGCACTGATCGAGGCACTCGAGACACAGGATGACGATCAGGCGCGCACAATCCTGAAGCGCAAAGACCAACTCTCCAAGAAGACATTCTGGATGTACGGCGGAGACGGCTGGG
>CAZRNI010000192.1:0-1311 GCA_964601425.1 uncultured Eubacterium sp.
CATGTAATCCCTGCGCCATCTCGTCATAGCTCATATCCATATCTGCCATGGCCTGACTGTCTTTCTGATAAGCCCAGGTGGCAAATAGAAGAGGAGTGGCACCTTCTTCCCTGATCCAGGCACAGAGCCGTCCGGCATTTTTCAGGAAGGAATTCCGCGAAGTGACCGGACCGTTGCTCATTTCCTGCAGAACCACGTAATCCCAGAATTCATTTTCCAGAGCGGCCTGTGTTTTGGCGCCGGTCTTGGTCTTCGGATTAAGCTGCTCCGCCAGACGGGCACCGCCGCGGGTGTGGTGTACAACCTCTGCGCCGGTGAGTTCTGCCAACATGGCAGGCATATCATTTGCAAATGTAAAGCTGTTGCCTAGCATTAGGATACGCATGGTAACCTCCTCCATCTATGATTTCCGCCTCCGTGTTCATAAATGTTTGACAGCACCTCTTTCAGTTCCTTGTAGGACAGATGCAGGATCGAAGCACAGGCTCAGATTCCTTCATAGCAATTGATTTCACGGAAGTCTTCAAACCGCATTTCCTGAACCGGAATGCCTGCATAAGCGGCAGCATATCGGCAGAGCTCCTCAGAACCGTCCATCGCGCTGATATCATATCCCTGCTCCAGAAAGTATTTACTGTCTCTTCCGGAACCACAGCCAAGATCCAAAATCCGAATGTCCTTCTTACAGACTTTCGGAAAAGCTGCTTTCAGTCTTGTCCATTGTCTTACTACGCACCTTGTGTGATATATTCATACAGGTCTTCCTTGACCGGATCCAACAGGCGGTAATTGATTTCAAACGCATCATCCCCCGTCGTATCCATGTGGATCTGACGAGGCTCCCCTTCTGCATGCATCTCTCCCATGAAATAGAACTCCTTGGCTTCTTTATCATCTTTATTTTTGCGGATGAATAGCAGAATTCGGTTTTTCTGATCCTCCGGAGTCCTCCGAAAGATATGATCTGCGTCGCTGGAAGTCACTTTCCTCGGGTGCTTTGACAGCGCAATAAGATGGTCCTGCGTCACAAACCTGTCCTCGTAAGCGATGGCATCCTCTGCCTTGTCATAATTGATAAAAACCGGCAGGGTAGCTGTTTCCTTGTCATAAAAATACCCGCCGATGTTCTGGGCGTTCATATTGCTCTTCCAGTTTAAAAGAAGGCAAACGTCCTCATAAGTATATTTCTGATAGAGCGTAAGATTCAGACCTCTGTACTGTACAGCATAAGACCGTTCATAATTACGAAGTCAATATTCCACCAGCTCATGGACCATATCCCTGAAAGCAGGGTTTCTTAGACACGACGCA
>CAZRNI010000192.1:1321-5131 GCA_964601425.1 uncultured Eubacterium sp.
TAAAATCCATTATCATTTCTGGTCAGGATCGGACAGCGTTCATATTTCTTTCGGTCAGCTTCTTTCTGGAATTCCAACGCCAGATTTCTCGCTGCCGAAAGCACCTCCGGATCCTTCGATACATGATCTACAGACAACTCTTCGATCTTTTCCTGATAGAGTGCCAATCTCTCTTGCTGCTCAATCAAATGCTTCATAATCCGGAGCTCCCGGATCCGCTTGCCTGGCGTCAGTTTTCTGGAAATGAATTCGATTGCCGCTGCCTCCCGGTCACTCAGCCGTACCGTATACTCCGGCTCATATTTCACCAGGAAAGAATAATAGGAACCGAACCGTTCTATATATTTAGCAACATCAATCGAACCATGTTCCTCAAACTCAATCATCGTGGGGATATGGCCGACTTCATATTTCAGATTCATATATTCTTTCTTCAGAAGCGCTGTCGTATTTGTCCTTGCCGTATCAATGGAAGCATAAATCCTGGATCTTGCGATCTCATCAAAATGAATACTGGAACACCCGGGAATGATCCGATTTCCTTCGGACACATAACGGCGCATGCTATCCTTGTTGTACGACCTGTCTCCGGACAGAGCGATGGGGATCATATAGTTATTGTCATAATTTCCGATAAAGTCCAGGATAACAACAAACTCTTTATCCTTCGCCTTTCGAAGTCCACGTCCCAGCTGCTGGACAAATACGATTGGTGACTGTGTGGGCCGCAGAAAGATTACCTGGTTGATCTCGGGAATATCGACACCCTCATTGAAAATATCCACTGTAAAAATATAGTCAAGATAGTCATCCAAATCATCTCCGATAAGCCGGTCCACGCATTGCAACCGTTTCTCCGGGTCATCCGCTCCATCCAGTGCGATCGTATGATAGCCCCGGATATTGAACTTCTCAGATAGTTCTCTGGCTTCTTTCTTTCTGGAGCAGAAAATGAGTCCTTTCACCCGGCTGCCGCTGTGTCCGTAATATTCCGCCTGCCGAAGTATAAAATCTACCCGTTCATCCGCTACGAGCCTTGAGAAGGAACGAAAATCATTTTCATCTACCTCACCGTTCGTATCCGGAATAAATTCCGTGATCCCAAAGTAATGAAACGGGCAAAGGAGATCTTCTTCGAGCGCCTGCTGCAGACGGATCTCACAGGCGATGTTATGGTCAAACAGCTTGAAAATATCAAAATCGTCCATTCTCTCTGGGCTGGCCGTCATACCGAGCCAGAACCCGGGATTGAAATAGGACATGATCTTCTGATAACTTCCTGCGCCTGCCCGGTGCGTTTCATCTATAATAATCAGGTCAAAAGCGTCCGGCGCAAATCTTTGGAGAATCTCATCCTTTGCCATCATATTCATGGTGGCAAAGAGATAGGTCACTTCATAATCCTTACTGTGGCCGGAAAGAAGGCCATAGGTTCCGTTTACACCCAGCACCTTTCGGAAACTTTCCATGGCCTGGATCGCGATCTGCTCCCGATGAACAATAAAAAGCATTCTTTCGGGCCGGACGGCATCTCTGGCTCCAAAGGCCGCCGCATAGGTTTTCCCTGTTCCTGTCGCGGAAACAAGCAGAGCTCTTTCGGCCCCCTCTTCCATGAGGCTTTTCAGGTTATGCACGAACCTGGCCTGCATGGCATTGGGCTTCAGCTTATAAGCTTCCAGAGAGGCCGTTTTTGCTTTCGCTGCGATCCTTCTTTGCTGTCTTGCGATCTCATATGCGGTCTCGTATTCATCAATAATCTCATCAAAAGAGCATGTTCTGTCCGAGAACCACAAATGGTCAAACTCGGTGAGCACATCTTTTGCCATCTGACCCTGCTCAGTAGAGACAAACTTTGTATTCCATTCATGATTAACCGTCAGGGCGCTCATTGTCATATTGGAGCTGCCTATGATGATCCGATAGACACCCTCCCTGGAAAAGATATAGCCCTTTGTATGAAAGCCTTCCCCGCCGGCCTCTTCCGCAGAGGACTCCCTTCCTGTCCGGTACATCCGGAGCTCGACATTTCGGAGATCTGCTAATTTCTTCAGTGCCTTCGGTTCACTGAATGTCAAATAATCCGTCGTCAGGATCTCCCCCGGAATCCCTCTTTGTTCCAGTTCTTTTAACGTCTGAAGGAGCGGCTCTATCCCACCGAGAGTGATAAAGGCAACGCTGATCATAAAACAATCGCAATGAAGCAGCTCGTCCTCGACAGAGGAAAGAACCTTCCGGCCTTCCCGGTAATTATTAGAGACAAATTGAGGGCGATAAGCAAGATTGGAAGGGCTGCGCCAGTCGATCAAAGCAGTCTCTGCACCGTTTTGGATTTTCCATTCAAGTTTGTTCCTGTTCATGCTTTTCACCCGATTCTTTCGTTATATTCCGATCTCTTCCTTCAATGCATTGACAACCTTAATATCCGCCGGCAGCCAGTCTACAGAATCGATCTGTTCCGGCAGACGCCACCTGGCAGCTTCATGCTCAACCAGATGAAGATCCCCCTCCTCCAGCCGGCATAGATAACAATGCATGATTAAATGAAACTTTGGGTAATCATGTTCGACTGTACATAGAAATTTTATAATAGAGACAGTTGATTCCAGTTCCTCCTTGATCTCGCGTATGATCGCCTGCTCCGGCTGTTCGCCTGCTTCTACTTTTCCCCCCGGGAATTCCCATCCATCCTTAAAATCTCCATATCCACGCTGTGTCGCAAAGTACTTTCCTTCTTTTTCAATGATCGCTGCGACTACTTCAACTGATTTCATAAATCCAATGTCCTTCCAGTTTTAGATTTCTTTCTCTTTAATATATTTGCCGCTTTTTACTCTTTCATCCTTAGGTTTCTCTGCATCATCTGGAATTCCCCAAATATTTCCTATTCGAATCACTCCCGGAATACGATCCTGATTACAGAGAATTTGAACGCGGCGATCCGAAATTCCCCATTTATCTGCAGCTTCTTTTGCTGACAAGTACTGCATTCTGCCCTCCCACTTTTCTTTGAAATATTGCTTACCGAATAATAGACTATGACATAATATATTATAGTCGAACATCCGAACAATGTCAATTCAGTGGTGTCACTCCCAAGCGACATGCGAAAAGTTTTTGCATTTATTTTGATCTTCTTTTCATACAGGCTCTGGGTGTAATCCAGTGTCTGCTGGGCCGTGAATCCGAGGATCCGGTTGGCGTCGCGCTGCAGGGAAGTCAGGTCATAGAGGGCCGGAGGCTTCTCTGTCTTTTCCCTGCGGACGGAAGAGATGACTTCAGCTTTGCCTCCATTCCGGCAGGCTTCCGCAGCCTTTTCGGCGTCGGACCGCTCTTTGATCCGGTCGCTTTTAGCGGAAATACCACTAAAATGCAGCTCCACTTCATAGAAGATCTCCGGTTTGAATGCCTGGATCTCGGCTTCCCGCATGACCGCCATGCCGAGGGTCGGCGTCATCACACGGGCGATGGACTGCGCCACCGAGGGCTTCTCGGCGATAACAAGTTTCATTTCGTGCTTCCTCCTTCTTCTGAAAATGCGTAAAGAAATAGCGCATCCGGGGTTGGTTCCGAATGCGCTATGTAAAAGGCTGGCACGAATGTGATCTGTTATTTCCAGTGTTTGAGGAGTGACAGGTATTGATCGTATTGTACCCGCCGGACATTCTCCGGCTGCTGATCCGGATTCGGCATATGGCCAATCAGAAAATCAATCAGTGATGCTTTATCCTTGTAGGTAAATTCACCGTCCGTATAGCACAGAATTCCCCGAAGATCCACATATAAAAATCCCAGAGAGAAGCAAGAGAGGAA
>CAZRNI010000193.1:0-3126 GCA_964601425.1 uncultured Eubacterium sp.
TAAAGGATTGACTCCTGAAAGTCAACCCTTTATTTGACATTGTTATAATTCAAGATCGCCTCGAGGATGTACAAGTATTCCCCTCAACGAAGTGGTCAAAGTGTCTCATTCATGCTTCCGGTCCGGTATCCGCCAAGATCCAGTGTGACATAGTCAAATCCGATTGCCTTCATCTGCGCATACAGATCTTCCCGCGTCCCGGAAGCAGCAATGCGTGCGATCTCCTCCGGCAGCACCTCAATCCGCGCAAGCTTTCCGTGCAGACGGACACGGAACTGCCGGAATCCCAGGTCCAGCAGCTTCTGTTCTGCCCGGTCCACCATCACAAGCTTCTCTTCTGTAATCGCCTCTCCATAAGCAAACCGCGACGCAAGACATGCGAACGACTGCTTGTCCCATGTCGGCAGGCCGAGTTCCTTTGACAGGATGCGGATTTCCGATTTAAACAGATCCGCCTCCTGCAGCGGACTCTTCACGCCAAGTTCCCGGATCGCATGCATGCCCGGCCGGTAGTCACCGGTATCATCCATATTGGATCCCTCGGCCACGCACCGGATTCCGTACTTTTCAGCTTCTGCGATCATTTTCCCGAACAGATCGTGTTTACAGTAATAGCAGCGGTTCGGCGGATTCTTCCGGAAAGCATCTGTATCGAGCACATCCGCAGCTACAATCAGCTGCCGGATCTGGTTTTCTTCACAAAAACGCTTCGTTTCCGCAATTTCCCGCTCCGGAACGACCGGCGATGCAGAAGTAACCGCGAGCACCTGATCTCCCAGAACCATCGATGCCGTTTTCAGCAGAAATGTAGAATCCACGCCGCCGGAATAGGCGACTGCAATCGCCCCGTAATCCCTGAGGATTCCCTGCAGCTTCGTAAATTTTTTATGCAGCTGATCCATCTGAATGTTCCTCAACCTTTCTCCGGAACGGTCCGGCAGACCGCCCGCTTTTTTCCTGAATATATTGTTTATTGTTCTATTCCGCTCAGATCTTTTACAATCTCACCGGCAATAATCAGCCCGGCCACTGACGGTACAAATGCCGCCGATCCGGGAATTGATCTGCGGCTCGAGCCCTGCCGCGCCAGTTCCTGCAGCTCTTCCTGCTCCTGTGCCGGGTCAGGTGTCACCGGCACTTCTCTGGAATAGACGACCTTCAGAGACCGGATGCCGCGTTTTCTGCACTCCCTGCGCATGACCTTTGCCAGCGGGCAAACCGACGTCTCATAGATATCTGCGACTTCAAATGCGGCAGGATCCAGCTTGTTGCCGGCTCCCATTGCGGAAATAACCGGCACGCCGGCGGCCTGCGCCTGCTCTACCAGCGCCAGCTTTCCTGACACGGTATCGATCGCATCCACCACATAATCATATTCCGCAAAATCAAACTGCGCCTGCGTCTCCGGCAGATAAAATGTCCGCCAGGTCCGCACCCTGCAATCCGGATTAATCTCTGCCACGCGTGCGGCGGCAGCATCTGTTTTGTACTGTCCGATTGTTCCGCGCGTCGCGATAATCTGACGGTTCAGATTGCTCTCACTGACCGTATCATTATCAATCAGATCAAGCGCGCCGATCCCGGACCGGACCAGTGCCTCCACAACATAGCCTCCGACACCGCCAAGTCCGAAAACCGCGACCCGCGCTTCAGCCAGACGGCGCATTGCCTCCGGACCGAGCAGCCGTTCTGTTCTGGAAAATGCTTCACTCATGATCGTATTCTTCCTTCTTCTGTACTGATGCATATACGGAATCACTCTGACCATCCAGAACAGATCCCGGCAAGCATATCTGTATCAGTATACCACAGCTGCTTAAGCATGATAAGCTTCCAGGATTGCTTCTTCCAGTTTCTCTTTGCCGACGCGCTCGATGGTATAGCGGAACCGTTCGCCGGACTGCGCATTGTCTTTGAAAAAGGCCAGCGCGGCGTCGCAGATGCGGAACAGTGTCTCTTTGTCTTCTACAAACGGGACGATCGCCTCTCCCTTGCTGATCCGGTTGCCAAACAGACCGCCGAAGCTCAGCAGATAACCCTGAACCGTCTCATAGGCGTCTGTCGGGCAGGAAAGCGCGCAGCGGCCGCAGTAATTACATCTGCCCTGATCAATTGAGATCCCTTCTTCTCCGGCAGTAATCGCTTTTGCTCTGCATACCTTTGTGCAGACACCACAGGAAATGCACGCATCCGCCTTCCATGCAACACGGACACCGCCCTTGATGCCGAGATCATTTTCCTCCGCCTTCAGGCAGTTGTTCTGACATCCGGTCACGCCAAATTTAAATTTATGCGGAAGTTCCGCACCAAAATACCGTCTGTCCAGTTCCCGCGCCAGTTCCTCAGTCTCGATGCAGCCGTTCGGACAGACATCCGACCCCTGACAGGCTGTGATTGTTCTTACGCGCGGGCCGCACACACCGGGTCTGGCACCGCCTTCGGCAAGTGCCTCTTTTACACGGTCAATATCCTCCAGACGGATGAATGGGATTTCAATCCCCTGCCGGCTGGTCAGATGAATGTAACCCTTTCCGAAGCGGTTCGCGACCTCTGTAATCGCAGCAAGCTGCTCTGTGTTCACCTGCCCGCCGGTCACAGCCAGACGCAGCGAAAAACAGTTTTTCTGCTTCTGGCGCATAAAACCGCCCTTCTTCAATGCAGCATAATCTGTAGCCATCCCCTATTCCTCCGCTTTTCTGATAAACAGTTCACAGGTTCCGTCTGCGTTGTCCAGGAGCTTAAGGATCCGATGTCCCTCATCCTTCACACTGCGCGGAACATTCTGCGCCGGTTCCCCGTCATTCATATGTACCTGCAGGATCTGTCCGGGCTCCGCTTCTTCCAGCGCCACCTTTGTTTTCACAAATGTTACCGGACAGACAACGTCAGTAATATCCACAAATCTGTCCGCCTTAATCTCATTTCCTTTCATACAATCACCATCTCCTCCTGTCGGACGAATGTTCCTTCTTCGCTCTTTCTGATATGATAACCATTGAGAACCAGTTCTCCCTCCTCAGCCAGTGACACAATCAGATAACTGGCACTGCTGTCATTTGCAAGCCGTATATCCTCCGCGGACGGACGGGCCGCCGTTTCAGGATGGGAATGCCAGTTTCCAAGCGG
>CAZRNI010000193.1:3149-4518 GCA_964601425.1 uncultured Eubacterium sp.
TCTGACCGCTGCCACCTGCTCTTTCGGATCAATGGAAAAGTGTTCAGGTGAGTGATCGGTATTGGTAAGCAGGTATATTTTCCTGATCTCCCGCACACCGTCCTCCCTGTCGATTCCCGCAAGCAGACCACAGACCTCTTCGGGACGTCCCGCGGCCGCGCTGCGGCAGATCTGTTCATAATCTTCTTTTCTGATCGTAATCCTCATGCACTGTTCCCTCCTTATTTGCTCTGAAAAAGCCTGTCTTTCCGCTCAGATTTTACTGAAGAAAAATTACAGACCGAATCACCGCAGAGAGCATGCAGCCTGTTCATAATCGACCAGCTCCGTAATAGCCGGTGTGTCCGAGCAGACCGCACAGCCGCTTCCGCGTCCGGGTAGTCTGATTTTCCTGAACTCCATGGTCAGCGCATCATACGTGAGCAGGCTTCCGGCCAGCAATTCTCCTGCACCGGTAATGTATTTGACTGCCTCCATTGCCTGCAGTGAGCCGATCACACCGCCCATCGCACCGATTACGCCTGCCTGGCTGCACGTCGGAACCGCATCCTTTGGCGGCGGTTCCTTAAAGATACAGCGATAGCACGGGCTTTCCCCGGGAAGAATTGTCGTAAGCTGTCCGCGGAACCGGATAATTCCCGCGTGAGAAAGCGGTTTTTTCTCCATGACGCAGGCATCATTGATCAGGAACTTTGCCGGAAAATTATCCGTACCGTCGAGCACGAAATCATAATCAGCGAGGATATCCCGGATATTAGATGCCGTTACATATTCATAATAGGTTCTGACGCTGACTTCCGGATTAATAGCGCGCATGGTATCCGCGGCGGAATCCACCTTTTTTCTCCCTACGTCATCCGTCGTGTGAATGATCTGACGCTGCAGATTGGAGAGATCCACTGCATCCGCATCCGCGATTCCGATCGTCCCGACACCGGCAGCGGCAAGATACATCGCCGCAGTCGCGCCGAGTCCGCCGGCACCGATGATCAGCACCTTCGCGTTCATGAGCTTCTCCTGCCCCTTTACGCCGATCTCCTTCAGGATTATATGCCGGGAATAGCGCTCAAGCTGTTCATTTGTAAAAAACATCACTGTCCGCCTCCCATGAAATATAGAAACTCAACCTGATCCTGTTCCTTCAGAATGTGTGAAGCAAACGCTCCGCTCTCTACGAAAGCATCATTGACCGATACTGTCACGTACCGGGGCGTCTCCACCTGCTCCAGTTCAATAAGGTTTTCAACTGTCAGCCCCTCGGGATACTCCTTCACCACTCCTGCTACTGTTATTTTCATTTTCCGAATTCTCCTTTCCTGTTTCCTGCGCCGACCGAAGCAGAGCGTAGACATCGCAGAGCTGCGCATAC
>CAZRNI010000193.1:4528-5121 GCA_964601425.1 uncultured Eubacterium sp.
AGTTCGCACTACTTCTGTAGACACAGTAATGCAAACCTCACATAGTGCGCCGCGCACCCCGCGCGCGATCAAAGATCGCGATTTACTTCATAATCACTGCCTCCGTAAAATCCCGAATCAGATCTTCACCATCCTCGATTCCGACGCTCACCCGGACCGTATCTTCAAAAACCCCGGCGGCTTCCATCTCCGCCTTTCCGGCCTGCAGGTATATCGTCGAGGCCGGGTGCAGTACCAGCGTTCTGACATCCCCGATGTTGCTGGCGATCATTGCATATTTCAGTGTATTGATGATACGGAACGCATTCTCTCTGGATCCCGCCCGGAAGCTCAGGATGCCACCGCCGTATCCATTCAGTTCCTTTTCCACATAGGCGTGATACGGATGATGCGGCAGCGTCAGATAATTCACCGCAATGCCCGGAATGTCCGCGAGCGCGTGTGCCAGCGCATCAGCATTCTGACAGATCCGCTCCATGCGGAGCCCCAGCGTATCGAGGCCGGCTGAACTTAAGAACGCATTGGCCGGCGCCATGCATCCGCCCAGGTTTTCCCACAGATCCGTCTTCAGACGCACATAGACTGCCATCTTT
>CAZRNI010000194.1:0-5121 GCA_964601425.1 uncultured Eubacterium sp.
CCAGTCAAAGAAGATCTGTTTCCTCCAGCAGAATTCGTCCGAGAGCGACTCGTGTTTTCTGGCCGCCGGAAAGAGAGGAGACAGGACGGTTCCGGTCCTGTTCATCAAACCCCAGTCCCCGGAAAACGCCTTCGACAGCACTTCGTGCAGCGTAACCGTCTGCCTGTTCAAATCGATGCGTCAGATCGGTATAGAACTGCATCAGTGCGTCAAGTGCCTCGCCGGAAACGTGATGCATTTTTTCTTCCATAGAGCGCATGGAAGCCTCCATCCTGAAGATCTGTTCTTTTGCGCTTTTCAGAACTTCATAAATGGTTTCCTCTCCGTCTATTTCCGGAATCTGCGGAAGATATCCGATCCTGCATTCTTTCGGAAGAATCAGACTGCCGCTGTCATAGGATTCCCGCCCTGCCAGAATCTTAAGCAGCGTGGATTTTCCGGAACCGTTGATACCGGTCAGGGCCATCTTTTCATTTGCTTCCAGATGAAAGGAAACATCCTTTAATACAGGTTCTGTATAGTAGGTTTTTGAAATCTGTTGACAGGCAAGCAGCATGATGATATAACTCCTGTAGATAAATATTGAAAGAGATAATCGTGCAGTCTGCACATTCCCTGAAGCATTATACACAGAAGAAAAGCATGTGTCAAAAATGCATACCGTAATCATTGGCGGAAAAGTGTGCAAATTGTTTTAATTTTTTGTTGATTTTTTATGTAGGCTGGTATATAATCTTCTTTGTAAAAAGAATTTACCCTTCAAAAAATTTTTTTTACAATTAATAACCCCTTATTAATTATTTATACTCCCCTCGAAATGCCTCGGTAGCTCCCCTACCGGGGTGTTTCTCTGTCCGGGGATAAAAGGAACAGGCAGTATGGAATTGTTTGAATTAATCACCCCCTGTCACTTTGGACTCGAATCCGTTATGAAACGTGAGATAACCGATCTCGGATATGAGGTCTCGCAGGTTGAAGACGGAAAAGTTACTTTTACAGGTGATGTACAGGCTATTGCGGATGCAAATATGTTTTTGCGCACAACAGAGCGTGTTTTATTGAAGGTCGGAGCATTTCATGCCCGGACATTTGACGAATTATTTGAAGCGACAAAGGCACTTCCGTGGGAAAGGTATATTCCGAAAGACGGGAAATTCTGGGTGGCCAAAGCCAATTCGGTCCGCAGCAAATTATTTAGCCCTTCAGATATACAGTCGATCATGAAGAAAGCGATTGTCGAACGGTTAAAACAGGTTTATCATATCAGTTGGTTCGAGGAAAGCGGGGCGTCATTTCCGATCCGGGTTTCTATCCTGAAAGATGTGGTGACAGTCGGTCTGGATACGACAGGAACCTCGCTGCATAAGCGGGGGTACCGTGTACAGACCGCAAAGGCGCCGATCACAGAGACGCTGGCAGCAGCGCTGCTGATGCTGACGCCCTGGAAACAGGACCGGATTCTGGTAGATCCTTTTTGCGGAAGCGGTACATTCCCGATCGAGGCAGCCATGATGGCGGCAAATATGGCCCCCGGCATCAGCCGTTCATTCCTCGCAGAGACGTGGACACATTTTCTGCCCGAAACCTGCTGGTCGGATGCGCGGGAAGAGGCGCAGGATATGCTGGATCTGACGGCAGAAACACGCCTGCAGGGATATGATATTGACAAAGAAGTGATCGACGCTGCCAGGGCAAATGCGGAGCGGGCAGGCGTCGGCCATCTGATTCATTTCCAGCAGCGTCCGGTATCACAGCTTTCTCACAGCGGGAAATACGGGTTTATTGTAACGAATCCGCCTTATGGGGAACGTCTTGAAGATCGTGAAGCTGTCGAAAAACTGTATCAGACGCTTGGCGAGCGTTTTGCGGAGCTGGACACATGGTCCATGTATCTGATATCAGGATATCCGGACACAGAGAAGGCAATCGGCAGGAAAGCGGCGAAAAACCGGAAGATCTACAATGGTATGTTAAAAACATATTTTTATCAGTATCCGGGACCGAAACCAATGAAGAAAAAAGAGCATTAAGATAGGATTTAGATCATGTATCATATTATTTTTGCGACGGGAAATGCCGGAAAGATGAAAGAAATCAGGCAGATTCTGGCAGATCCGGACCTGTGTATTTATCCAATGAAAGAATTCGGACTGGATCCGGAAATTGACGAAAACGGTACGAGCTTTGCAGAGAATGCTGCGATTAAAGCGAACACGGTGGCCGAGGCGTACCGGAAGATGTACCGGTCGGCTGACGAGGCTTCTGCAGAGCAGCTTCCGCATCCTGAAACAGTCGTAGTAATGGCGGATGATTCCGGTCTGGAGATTGATTATCTGAACGGAGAGCCGGGTATTTATTCAGCGCGTTATATGGGAGAGGATACTTCCTACCATATTAAAAATGCGAATCTGATTGAACGCCTTGCCGGGGTACCGGATGCAGAACGAACCGCACGTTTTGTATGTGCAATTGCAGCGGAAATGCCGGACGGGACAAGGCTTCAGGCTTATGGTACGATCGAAGGGCAGATCGGTTACGAAGAGCGCGGTGAAAATGGATTTGGATATGATCCGATTTTCTATTTGCCGGATCGAGGCTGCACAACTGCAGAACTTGCGCCGGATGAAAAAGACGCCATCAGTCACAGGGGAAAAGCACTGCGCAGAATAAAAGATCTTCTGCATGAAAAATCTTGCTGACGAGAGGTCATTTGGATGAAGATTCTAATAATCAGTGATACACATGGTTATGCTGAGCGGCTCCCTCTGGTTTTGAAAAAAACAGGTCCGGTGGATGTGCTGATCCATGCGGGGGATATAGAGGGGCAGGAAGACTATGTGATCCGAACATGTGATTGCCCGGTCTATATGGTTTCCGGAAATAATGACTGGATCTCAAATCTGTCGCGTGAACTTACATTTATGCTGGAAGATTACCGCGTTTTTCTGACACACGGCCATAATTACGGGATTGCACTCGGAACGGAGATGATTCGGGACGAGGCGGTCAGCCGGCGTGCAGATATTGTGATTTGCGGTCATACGCATCGTCCGATGATTGAAAAGAAAGACAATTTGATTCTCGTGAATCCCGGGTCGCTGGGATATCCGCGGCAGATCGGGCGAAAGCCGACGTATGTTCTGATGACGATAGACAAAGATCATATTGCCAGATTTTCGATCGGTCAGCTCGACTGAAATGTATGAGAATTTGCCGGATTTTTCTGGCGTGCAATCAAACCGGAAGCACTCTGCAAGAGGAAACATCTGTTTGACAAAGCAGTCAAATCAGTATAGAATAAAATAGTTGTAATTGTACAATGAAAATTGAATAGGAGGTGCTCCTGTAATGAGTGCAATCGGAGTGATTGTTACAGTCGTTGCAGTGGTTATCGCCATACTGGTCGCAGTGCCGCTTGCCGGCAAGGCTGCTGTTGCAAAAAAGGTCAGAGAAGATTCTGAAACAGTGGGATCTGCTGAGGAAAAGGCAAGAGCAATCATAGATGATGCGATCAAGTCAGCAGAATCTCATAAGCGCGAAGCGCTCCTTGAAGCGAAGGAAGAGAGTATCAAGCTTAAAAATGAGCATGAGAAACTCAAGGCTGAGCATGAAAAGGAGAATCGCGAACAGAGAGCAGAGCTGCAAAAGTATGAAAAGCGTGTCCTGTCCAAAGAAGAATCCGTGGACAAAAAAGCAGAGTCGCTGGAACGCCGTGAGAACCAACTCAATGCGAAAGAAACAGAGCTCAAGAAGAAAGAAAAGCAGGTCGACGAATTACGAGAACAGCGCGTACAGGAACTGGAGAGAATCTCCGGATTAACCTCCGAACAGGCAAAAGATTTCCTCTTAAATACAGTAGAAGAAGATGTCAAGGAAGACACGGCACGGCTCTATAAAGAGTGGGTCAGCAAGGCACAGGATGATGCGAACCGCAAGGCGCAGGAATATGTTGTTACTGCGATCCAGAAATGTGCTGTTGATCACGTTTCCGAGACTACAATTTCGGTCGTTCAGCTGCCGGGAGACGAGATGAAAGGGCGGATTATCGGGCGTGAAGGCCGCAATATCCGTGCACTTGAAAATGCGACAGGCGTAGATCTGATTATCGATGATACACCTGAGGCGGTGATCCTATCCTCATTTGATACGATCCGCCGCGAAGTGGCCCGGATCGCTCTTGAGAAGCTGATTCTGGATGGAAGAATTCATCCGGCCAGAATTGAAGAGATGATCGAGAAGGCGAGAAAAGAAGTTGATGCACGCATCAGAGAAGAGGGTGAAGCGGCAGCCATGGAAGTTGGCGTCCGCGGTATTCATTCCGAACTGATCCGTCTGCTTGGCTGCATGATTTTCCGTACAAGTTACGGACAGAATGCTTTGCGTCATTCTGTAGAAGTTGCTCAGCTTTCCGGCTTGCTGGCCGGAGAGATAGGTCTCGATGTTCGTATGGCGAAACGTGCAGGTCTGCTGCATGATATCGGTAAATCGATCGACCATGAAGTGGAAGGATCTCATATTCAGATCGGTGCAGATCTTTGCAGAAAATACAAAGAACCTGAAATTGTCATCAACGCAGTTGAATCCCATCACGGTGATGTTGAGCAGACATCTCTGATCTCATGCATTGTACAGGCCGCAGATGCAATTTCCGCATCCCGTCCGGGTGCAAGAAGAGAGACACTGGAAGCTTACACCAACCGTCTGAAGGATCTTGAGAACATCACGAACTCCTTTAAGGGAGTTGAAAAATCTTTTGCTATTCAAGCTGGTAGAGAAGTACGCGTTATGGTAGTACCGGAGCAGGTTTCTGATGCTGACATGGTACTCCTTGCGAGGGATATTTCCAGAAAGATAGAGGATGAACTGGATTATCCGGGACAGATTAAAGTGAATGTAATTCGTGAAAGTCGCGTAACTGATTATGCGAAATAAAGACATATGCTGGCTGCCGGGATTGTTTCCCGGCAGCGTTTCTTATTTCTTCGAAAAAATGTTTCTTTTTTCTTGACAATTGCTTCATTTCATTGTATGATACCTCTTGTTGGTGCGGATGACGCCTCGATATATGCGCGAGTGGCTCAGGGGTGGAGTACAACCTTGCCAAGGTTGGGGTCGCGGGTT
>CAZRNI010000195.1:0-5075 GCA_964601425.1 uncultured Eubacterium sp.
CCAAAACATCCAGACAAAAAAGCTTCCGGAACAGAATGATGAGTTCGCAGAAGAAGTTTCAGAGTATGACACACTGGAAGAGTACAAGGCTGACCTCCGCAGCAATATGGAGAAGAGCAGACAGGAGCAGGCTGAGCAGACAAAGAAGGATTATGCTGCATCCAAGGCTGCCGAAAATGCCACCATCGAGATTCCGGAGCTGATGCTGGAGTCCCAGGCTGAGCAGATGCTTGAGAACCTGATGAACAACCTTCGTATGCAGGGTATGGATTACCAGCAGTATCTGCAGTTCACCGGCCAGACACAGGCACAGGCTGTCGAGTCCATGAAGCCGCAGGCAGAGCAGCAGATCCGTACACGTCTGACCCTTGAGAAGATCGCCGAGGTCGAAGGATTCGAGGTTACAGACGAAGAGATCGAGGCACAGATGGAAGAAATGGCAGCTGCATACGGCCTTGAGGTTGAAAAAGTCAAGGAACTCATGGGCGATGCTGAACGCGATAACATCCGTGATGACCTGAAGGTCCGCAAGGCAGTTGAATACATCGCTGAAAAGGCTGTCGAGGTCGACGAGCCGGAAGAAGCAGAAGAGGCTGCACCGGAGGAATAAAATGAGTTTAGTCCCCTATGTATTAGAACAGACCAGCAGAGGAGAGCGTACATATGATATTTACTCCCGTCTGCTGAAAGACAGGATAATTTTTCTCGGGGAAGAGGTAAATGAAGTAACGGCCAGCCTGACGGTTGCGCAGCTGCTGTTCCTGGAGTCTGAGGATCCGGGAAAGGATATTCACCTGTACATCAACAGCCCGGGCGGTATGGTTACTGCCGGACTGGCAATTTATGACACGATGCAGTACATTAAGTGTGATGTATCTACGATCTGCATCGGCATGGCGGCAAGTATGGGTGCGTTTCTTCTGGCAGGCGGTGCAAAAGGCAAGCGCATGGCCCTGCCGAATGCCGAGATTATGATCCATCAGCCGTCCGGCGGTGCGCGCGGACAGGCAACAGAGATTGAGATTGCCGCAGAACAGATTCTTAAGACAAAGCGCAAACTCAATGAAATGCTTGCAGCAAATACCGGACAGCCGCTGGAAAAGATTGCACAGGATACAGAGCGTGATCATTTTATGTCTGCGCAGGAAGCGCTGGATTACGGTTTGATTGACCGTGTGATTACAAACCGGCAGGAGGAGAGATAATCGAAATGAATGACCAGAAGATCAGATGCTCATTTTGCGGAAAATCTGAAGATCAGGTGCGGAAACTGATTTCCGGCCCGGATGGAGCTTATATCTGTGATGCGTGCATCGGTCTATGTCAGGAAATAATAGAAGATGAATTTCAGGATCAGGATTTGTTTGATTCCGAAATCAATCTGATGCGTCCGCGCGAGATCAAGGAATTTCTGGACGAATATGTAATCGGACAGGACGACGCCAAAAAGGTCCTTTCGGTTGCGGTATATAACCATTATAAACGGATTCTGGCGTCAGATATATCAGATGTGGAACTGCAGAAGAGTAATATTCTGATGCTTGGACCGACCGGAAGTGGTAAGACGCTGCTGGCGCAGACACTGGCCCGCATGCTGAACGTACCGTTTGCGATCGCTGATGCAACGGCGCTTACCGAAGCCGGCTATGTCGGTGAGGATGTCGAGAATATTCTGCTGAAGCTGATTCAGGCGGCAGATTACGACATGGAGCGTGCCGAGCACGGAATCATTTATATTGATGAGATTGACAAGATCACGCGCAAATCGGAGAATGCTTCTATCACGCGTGATGTGTCGGGCGAGGGTGTGCAGCAGGCACTTCTGAAAATCATTGAAGGAACCGTCGCCAATGTTCCGCCGCAGGGCGGACGCAAACACCCGCATCAGGAGTTTCTGCAGATTGATACAACAAATATTCTGTTTATCTGCGGCGGTGCCTTCGAGGGTCTGGATAAGATTATCGAAACACGTCAGGATACAAAATCCATTGGCTTTAACGCAGATCTGGGCGCGCGGAATCATGTCGAGGTCGGCAAGCTGCTGCGCCAGGCAATGCCCGAGGATTTTGTAAAATTCGGACTGATTCCGGAATTCATCGGACGTGTACCGATTGTTGTGACGCTTGATCAGCTGGATGAAGAAGCACTTGTCAGAATTCTGAAAGAGCCGAAAAATTCACTGGTCAGACAATATAAGAAGTTAATGGAGCTGGACGGTGTTGCACTGGGATTTGATGACGACGCACTTGTTGCGATTGCGCAGCAGTCACTGAGCAGAAAAACCGGCGCGCGCGGATTGCGCTCTATTATGGAAAAAACCATGATCAATGTCATGTATGACATTCCGTCAGATGATACAATCCGCGAGTGTCAGATCACAAAGGCTTCTGTGGAAGGCACAGAAGAACCGATGATCGTGCGCGGAGAACCGGCTGCATCACAGAAAGCGCCGGCCAGAAAAGTCGCAGGACATGTTGACAGTCCTGCAACAGCATAATGAACTCAGTGGGGATTATAATCCCCGCTGAGTTCAACGCTCCGCGGGGATGCGCACACTAGGAGCACTTGGCGAGCTTGCGAGGCTAGTGCGAGTGCGTACACAGTAGGAACCCGGAAAGGAAGTTGTCGGCAGAGCCGACCGGGTTCCGCGCCAAGTCCCGCAAGGCGGGACTTGAATTTATATACGGGGCTTCTGCACGCTGTTCGCTGAGGTGCAGCGGCCCTGTTTGTACGTTATAGGATAAAAAAATGAGTGATGTAACAATGAATGTCCCGTGTGTGCCGCTCCGGGGGTCGGTAATTCTCCCGGAAATGGTTGTACACGTAGATCTGGACCGGAAAAAATCGATCCAGGCGATACAGGAGGCGCTGGTTCACGATGAGATGGTGTTCATGGTGGCCCAGATTGATAAAGAGATAGCGGAGCCGGAGCAGAAAGATCTGTATGAAATCGGAATGCTTGTCCGGATCCGGCAGGCAATTCGTCTTCCTAAGGAAGTCCTGCGCGTGCAGGTGGAAAGCGTATCCCGTGCCCACCTTTACAAATTTGACAGTACCGGTGACACATGCCGTGCCGAGGTTGCGGAGATCGAAGAGTTTCAGGAAGAATTACCGGATTCGGCGGTGGAAATTGCTATGTACCGCACCTTGACGGATCTGTTTAAAACTTATGCACAGGTGAGTCATAAGATCAGTCCGGATCTGGTAAAGCAGGTGCTTGGCACCCTGAATATCTTCCATCTGGCAAATCAGATTGCCATTCATCTGCCCATGTCATTCGAGAAACGGCAGGAACTGCTTGAGACCAACAGCTTTCATGAGAAATATGTGCTGCTCTCAACACTGATGACCAGTGAGATTGAGATCAGTAAGATTCAGTCAGAGCTGCAGGAGCAGGTCCGGGCCCGCATTGATAAAAACCAGCGGGAATATGTCCTGCGGGAGCAGATCAAACTCATTCGTGAGGAACTGGGCGAGGACAATCTCGAGAGCGAGATCGAAAAGATAAAGGAGCAGGCGAATGCGCTGAAGGCGTCTGATGAGATCAAGGAGAAGATCATCCACGAGGCAGAACGTCTGCGAAATACAGTCGGCAATTCGTCTGAGAGCGGCGTGATCCGCGGTTATGTTGAGACGCTGCTGGCACTGCCGTGGGACAAAATGTCCCGTGACAATAAAGATTTGAAAAAGGCGCGGAAAATCCTGGAAGCAGATCATTACGGTCTTGAGAAGGTGAAGGAGCGGATTTTGGAATATCTTGCCGTGCGCCTTCTTACGAAAAAAGGCGACGCGCCGATTCTCTGTCTGGTGGGACCGCCGGGAACCGGGAAAACGTCGATCGCACGTTCTGTGGCGCGGGCACTGAACAAAAAGTTTGTCCGCCTCAGCCTGGGCGGAGTCCGCGACGAAGCAGAGATCCGGGGACACCGGCGCACCTATATCGGCGCGATGCCCGGACGGATTGCAGAAGGCCTCCGGCAGGCAGGCGTCAAAAATCCGCTGATGCTGCTGGATGAGATCGATAAGACCAGCGGCGACTACCGCGGTGCGATTTCATCATCTCTGCTGGAAGTACTCGATCCGGAGGAAAACAGCCGGTTCTCGGATCATTACGTGGAACTGCCAATCGATCTGTCAGAAGTTCTGTTTATTGCCACGGCAAATGACATGCAGGAAATTCCGCGTCCGCTGCTGGATCGTATGGAACTGATTGAAATCAGCAGCTATACAGAAAATGAAAAGGTACATATCGCGAAGGAACATCTGATCCCGAAACAGATTAAGACAAATGGCCTGAAAAAAAAGCAGCTGAAGATTACCGACGAGGCAATCGATGAAATTATCGAAAAACATACCCGGGAGGCCGGCGTTCGTTCACTTGAGCGTAAAATCGGTCAGATCTGCCGCAAAACTGCGTTGAAGATTCAGGAAAAAGATCTGAAAGACATCGTGGTCACAGCAGAAAATCTGGAGGAATTTATCGGCCGGGGACGCTATTCGATCAACCCGGCAAATGAGCAGCCGGAGATCGGTATTGTACGTGGTCTCGCCTGGACAAGTGTCGGCGGCGATACACTTGAAGTTGAAGTAAATATTATGCCCGGCAAAGGAGAATTCCGCCTGACAGGCCAGCTCGGCGATGTCATGAAGGAATCGGCAGCAGCCGGTATCAGTTTCATTCGCTCAATAGCGGATCAGTATGACATAAAACCAGAATTCTTCAAAGAGCATGATTTTCATGTGCACATTCCGGAGGGTGCCGTCCCCAAGGATGGTCCTTCAGCGGGTATTACAATGGCAACGGCAATGCTTTCGGCAGTGATCCGGCGTCCGGTGCGTGCAGATCTCGCCATGACAGGAGAGATTACACTGCGGGGACGTGTCCTGCCAGTCGGCGGTCTGAAGGAAAAACTTCTGGCTGCAAAGAAAGCTGAAATCCGTACAGTTCTCGTACCGGAGAAAAACGAGCCCGAGATCCGTGAAATCGACAAGGAGATCACGGACGGACTGGAGATTATCTATGTCAGGGAGATGCAGGAAGTGCTGGAACAGGCTTTGGTATAAATCGGGGTTTG
>CAZRNI010000196.1:0-5072 GCA_964601425.1 uncultured Eubacterium sp.
GTCTGTGCTTGCGGCAGAAGTTCCGGGAGTACAGCGCAGAACCTCCAGTGTCTGGTCCGATCTGGTAAAACTTAACCGGGTCATGAGAGAAGGTACGGACACAGGCAGTTCTTCCGGAGGATACCTTTTGTGTGGTGATGCTTCAAGATCAGAAGAAGCAAAGCTAAGCAGTGAGGCGAACCGCCGGGGAACCAGGTCCGGCTGCCTAAAGCAGCCTGCGGCGTAAGCCGCATCAGGAAGCACGCGACTTAAGTCGTGTGAGGTTCACGTGGAAGAAGTTAGGCAAAGACGGTAAAGATAAAACTATCTGAGGTTTAAAAGGTGTTGATTATGAAAAGACGAGTAGCTTTGTTATTACTGATGTTCGCCATGATGTGTTTGCTGGCTGTGCCGGTGTTTGCAGATCAGCAGATGCAGGATGGATGGGATAAGGCAAGTAAGCGTTATTATCAGAATGGAGATCTATATACAGGTCAGAAGAAAATCGATGGAAAATGGTATCTGTTCCAGAACGGAAAGATGAAAAAAGGATTTCAGAAGGTCCTTTACAAAGGGGAAACCATCACGGTTTATTATGATAAAAAAACAGGGGCTAAGCAGTTCGGCAGCAAAAAGATCAAGGGCAACTGGTATTACTTTCAGAAAAAATCCGGTAAAATGCAAACCGGATGGCGCAAAGTAAGCGGCAAGAAGAAATACTATTATGACAAGGACGGAAAACGCTGGTCCGAACAGCATCTGATCCTTAAAAATACAATGTATGAGTTTACCGGGGATGGCGAGCTCTGGAGAACGATCTCTAAGAAGAAAAGCAAAAAGTCAGCAGGAAAAAGTAAAAGAGGTACAAAGACCTACGAGCTGCTAAGTCTTTCTGAGGACGAAATCATCGAAAAGATAGGTCCTCTTTTCACACAGGATCAGAAAAAAACGGGAGTACTTGCCTGTGTAAGTATGGCTCAGTTTATGCTCGAAAGCTGGAATGGGCGATCGGAACTGGCATTGATGTCAAACAATTGCTTTGGTATTCAGGCGTTTGTGTCCGGTAATAACTGGCGCAGTGCGTCTGCGTGGGACGGCGTGTCGACATATCGAAGAACCAAGGTTAAGGTCGATAGTAACGGAAAAAAGTACATCCGATCAGCGTTGTTCAGGAAATACAAATGCATTGAAGATTCTATCGCAGATCACAGTGCATACCTTATAGGTGCCATGAACGGCAGCAGGCTGCGTTATGCAGGTTTAAAGGGCTGTACAGATTATAAAAAGGCAGTTAATATCATTGCAAACGGAGGTTATGCGGAAGATGACGGTTACGCAGCGATGCTTAAGAGAACGATACGAAAATATAAGCTGACCAGATTCAATGCATAGTATTTTCATCTTTTCCGGAATGAACACCAAATTTTGGAGGAGGATCGAAAATGACATTTCATAACATGCACGAGACTATGCCGCGCTACAGCCAGAAAACGGGTCCGTTCGCGATGCTGCCTTATCACGGACACACGGTATCAACGGACGGCTGCGGCCCCGTTGCATTTGCCATGGCGGCCTCATATCTCTGCGGGCGTGAGATTACACCGGCGGAGATCATCGGATGGATTGGCAGCCGTTTCGCCGGCTTTCGGGGACGCGGTACGAAAACATCTTTTTTTGCCGCGGCAGCGGACGCTTATGGTCTCACCTGCCGGCCGACCAACACAATCACCGAAGTATGCAGTGCCCTGCGGAATGGACAGCCGGTCATCTATTATACAGGCGGCTCGAAGGGGGTGTTTTCCGTCGTGGATCATTACCTGACGCTCGCCGGGATTGACGAATCCGGAAAGATCTGTATTCACAATCCCAACGAACGCAATGACGGAGTATTTTTTTCGCCGGAAATGATCGATCGTTTCCGGAAACGCCGTCCACTGAAATGCTCGTACTATATTCTGGGCAGGAGGTAATAACTTCCCGGCCGACTAACGTTGTTCTGTTATGGATTTGTGCTTCCGTAAAGAATTCTTGCCAGTTCTGAATCCTTATCCAGAATCAGGGTTTTATCTTTTCCGATCATTGATTTCTTAAGCGAATCCAGTCCGCGCAGATAATTATAGAAGTCGGCCTTTTCGGGGTCGCTGTAGGCGTCTGACAGGATCTGCATGTATTCTGCCTCGCCTTCTGCTTCCAGAACCGCCGCTTCTTTTCTGGCTTCTGCCAGGGTTACGGTGACGGATTTATCGGTTTCATTCCGGATTTTCTGGGCTGCGGCATCGCCCTCCGCTTTGTAAGAAGCGGCGATGTTGTTGCGCTCGGAAATCATGCGTTCGTAGACAGATTCTTTGTTGTCCTCCGGAAGGTCGAGGATCTTGATCTGGGATTCGATAATGGAAATGCCGTAGCCCTCCACACCGGTATTGGCAGGTTCGGTGATCAGCTCGGTCAGTTTTTCTCCGCGCGAGGCAATGATGTCATCCTGCGTCATGGAAGAAATGACACTCTTGACGGAGGTATAGACAGCGGCCTCGACACGTTCATTTGCGCGCTCACTGACTGCGTTTAGTGTTTTGATGTATTTGCTCGGATCAGTTACTTTCCAGAGAACATAGTTGTCTGCGATCATGCTCTTTTTGTCTTTTGTAATGACATCAGATGCCGGTATATCGTAGAGCACTGTGGCGGTTGACACACGCTGGGTTGTCTGGATAAATGGAATTTTCAGATATAATCCGGGGTTTTCTACTGTCCGGACAATGCGGCCGAACTGCTTGACCACGACAAATTCCTTCTGATGTACGACAAATGGCGCCGCAGCGAGAAGGATTACGACGATCACAGCGAACAGGATGGCGATTATTTTCTTTTTCATGATAATGTCCCCCTTCCTGATTAATCTTTAGAAGCTGCTGCAGACTGATTTCCGGAAACTGCAGTATTGCCGCCGGATCCTGCAGAAGAGCTGCCTGATGTGCTGGCAGATGTGCCGGATGCGTTTCCTGATGCATCGGATGCATCCTCAGACGTATTGCCGGTGAAGCTCTCCAGCGGGAGCATCGTCTGCGTATCGCCGTCCGTGATGATTACTTTAAGATCCGGGAGAATGTCTTCCATAGTCTCATAGAACATGCGTCTCTTTGTGACATCGGGATACTTAATGTATTCTTCATACTCTGCATTAAATCTGGAAACCTGTCCGGATGCTTCGGCAATGCGGGCTTCTTTTGCAGCGGTTGCATCCTGAATGATTTTATCCGCCTTTGCGCCGGCGCCGGGCAGCTCGGAATTCTGATACTGCAGCGCGTTGTTTTTGGCGGTATCGGCGCCTTGCTTTGCAGTTTCAACCGCCTTGAACGCCTGCTTGATCTCATTTGTCGGCGGCTCGGAATCCTGCACGGTGATGTTGACGACCTGCAGACCGATGTCATTCTGCTCGAGTTCCTGCATCATAGTCTCTTTGACATCTGCCTGAATCTGGTTTTTCCCGGTTGTCATTGCGTCGTCCACGGAATAATTGGATACAACCGAGCGGATACTCGCGAGCGCAATATTTTTAAGAATACCTTCCGGGTTTTCTGAATAATAAAGATATGCTACAGGATCATCTACCTTATATTCCAGATAAAAATCAATATTCAGCAGATTAAAGTCCGAAGTGATCATGATGCCGTCACTTTCATCTGTGATGTTCTGCCCGGTGTCGGAGACACTGTAGCCTACACCTGTTCCGTGGGTTGTAATGTCAACCTTCCGGACGGACTGGATCAGGGGTATCTTGAAATACAGTCCCGCTGTGTCGGTTCGGACGATTTTTCCGAACTGTGTGACGACAGCGTTTTCCTGCTCGGATACGCTGTAAAAGGAACCGAACACAAGGATCAGTACAGCGAAGACAATCAGGAAAGCAGGCAGGATTTTACGGATCGGAACGTTAAACTGCCGTTTCTTCGGCACGGGAGAAGCGCCTTCAGGACCGGCGCCTTCAGGATTGCCCGGATTGTAGGCGCCTCCTTTGCTGTTCTTGCGCTTGCCGCGCAGATTGCGCAGCAGAGGCACGCCGAATACCAGAATGAGAATCAAAAGCCAAAATAATGATGACATATGGTATTGCTCCTTTCGTATGTAAGGATTCACTGCCGGTTAATCATGGTAATATTATACCCTTTTGGCATTCGTCTATAAAGGGGAAACGGAAATTGAATCTTTAAACGCAAAAGAGGAAACAGAAACCGGACCCGTAAACGCAGAAACGGAATAGCAGATCCGTATATGAAAAATACATGAGATTTCAAAATAGGGACTTGCCAATCCGCAGAGGCTGGGGTAAGATAGAATCGCACAAGATCTTGTGCTCATTTTTTTGTAAACAACCAGTTTTGTTGTTTTTATGTAAAATATTTTATATAGTAAATTGCCCGGCAGCAGCTTTAAAGCCGGGTTTTACTGCGAAAGCGAGGGGGAACATGGCGCCGGCAACACCAGTTGAAGTAAAAACGAATATTATCAAGCGAAACGGTGAAGAGGTTTTGTTTGATCAGCAGAAGATTATTAATGCGATTGCAAAGGCGAACCGGGAGGTTGATCCGATTCACCAGATGAATCCGTATCAGATTCAGGCGATTGCCGATAATATCGCTGTCAAGATTGCAGCGTCTCCGCATGCAATGAACGTTGAAGATATTCAGGAAATGGTGGAGACGGGCATCATGGAGATGCGCGGCTTTGAAGTGGCGCAGAAATATGTCCGCTACCGCTACAAACGGAATCTGGCCCGCAAGTCCAATACTACGGACGACGGCATCCTTGCGCTGATCGATCAGGCGAATGAAGAGGTCAAGCAGGAGAATTCCAATAAGAATCCGGTGATCAATTCGACCCAGCGCGATTATATGGCAGGTGAAGTCAGCAAGGACCTGACGCGCCGCGTGCTGCTTCCGGAAGAGATCGTGTCCGCGCATGAGCAGGGTATCATTCATTTCCATGACGCAGATTATTTCGCGCCGCGCGAACACAACTGCGATCTGGTCAATCTCGAGGATATGCTGCAGAACGGCACAGTGATCAGTGAGACGATGATCGAGAAGCCGCACAGC
>CAZRNI010000197.1:0-5038 GCA_964601425.1 uncultured Eubacterium sp.
CTGCCCTCGATTTTGAATCTGCTGATGCCGGATTCAATCAGTTCCGGCATATGCTCGATCCTGCAAAGATCGCGGGAGTTAAATATATACGTGCCGCGTTCATTTTCATAAACCGGCAGATACTCGCCCGGACGTGTCTCTTCGACAACTGCATATTTCCACCGGCACGGATGGGTGCATGCGCCTCTGTTTGCATCCCGTCCCGTAAAATAATTCGACAGGAGGCAGCGTCCGGAATAAGAAATGCACATTGCTCCGTGAATAAACGTCTCGAGTTCCAGATCCGGGTCTGTTTTCGCGCGCAGTTCCTTCAGCTCCTCCAGCGAGAGTTCCCGGGCTGTAACAACACGGCTTGCCCCCTGCGCATGCCAGAAATTGCAGGTCGCATAATTTGTATTATTGGCCTGCGTACTGATATGTCTCTGGATTTCCGGGCACACCTCTTTTGCAATCTGGAAAACGCCCGGATCCGCGATAATCAGCGCGTCAGGCTGCAGTTCCCGCAGTTCTTCAAAGTATGCGCGCACGCCTTCCAGATCCGGATTGTGCGCGAATATATTGGCTGTCACGTGCACCCGCACGCCGTGCTCGTGGGCATAGGATATGCCGGCAGCCATCTCTTCCATATTAAAATTCTTTGCTTTTGCACGCAGGCCGAATTCATTGCCGCCGATGTAGACTGCGTCCGCACCGAAATTAACGGCGACCTTCAATACTTCCAGGCTGCCTGCCGGGACAAGCAGTTCAGGTTTCGATTTTTGCATTTTTTTCCTTTCCTGCCGGTGCGGATCAGCATTCCATCGCTGACACGCTTTCGCTCGCTCGAACTAGCAGCGGTACTAAGCATCGCAAGATACTTGTTCTGTAAGTACCGGCTGTTCTCGACCGGTCAGCTCACGGAATTGTTGATCCACGCCGGCTTACAATTTCACGGATAACGTCACCCCGTCGCCGACCGGCAGAATCGCCGTCGTCAGCTGCGGGTGATGTTTCAGCGTGTAGAGATAGGACCGCATCCGCTTATAGATAGTGCGGTTCCTGCGCTCTACGATGTAATGGGACTCGATCAGATCGCCGTCCTGCAGCACATTGTCCGAAACCAGTACGCCGCCCGGGACGAGAAGGCGCAGACAGTCGTCCAGAAGTGCCGGATATTGTCCCTTTGCCGCATCCATAAAGATAAAATCACAGAGATCGTCCAGCTGCGGCATAATCACAGCGGCGTCGCCTTCCAGCAGTTCTATTTTGTCCTGGTACCCGGCACGCCGGAAATTATCTTTTGCGAGCGGGATACGTTTCTCATACTGCTCTATGGTAGTGATTTTGCAGTCATCAGGCGCATATTCCGCCATCAGAATTGCAGAAAAGCCAACAGCCGTACCGATTTCTAAAATTCGATGCGGCTGTTTCATGGTAATCAGAACCTTCAGCAGGCTCTGCATATCACGCCGGATGATCGGAACGTCCGCTTCCAGAGCCTCTTTTGCAAGATTCTCCAGAAACGGGGACAGTCCGTCATCCAAAGCATTTATAAATGTCATCATGCGTTCGGGGATTATCATATCAGACCAGTTCCTTTCCGGCAGGATTATCCGGTGCTTCCTCCGTTCCGGTGTCTGTATCCGTACCGGTATCTGTATCTTCCCCGTCGCCTCCCATCACGCGCAGCATCTCATCTGCCGTCATGCTTGTGCGAAGTGTATATGTTCCCGGATTAATTTTATTGTGGTAATCGGAAAACAGCTCCTGCAGACGGAATACCATCGGTTCTTCCTCCAGAAGGCCTGCATTTTTCAGCATTTCTCCGATATCCGTCACAGACATATCCGCCGTGATATTAATCGTCACTTCGCGGCCTTCACCCTGATCAACCGGCTGCTGATAAAAGACCTGGTAGCCAAGCCTGTAAGCCCGCCGGCTCAAAAGGATCAGCGCGATCACGATTACAATAAGTATCAGGATTTTAATCAGATTCTTCATGCCGCTCACGGCAATGTGGTAACCTCTTCCGGTACTTACTTCATTTTCCATTTTGTTCTCCTCAACCAATATCCGGCAGATCCAGCGGGATCTCCTCTACGATTTCGTTACAAGTCTCCCGAATCATTTTACAGATTGCATTTTCCAGTTCCAGATATTCCATTACAAGCGGATTATCAAACAAATAACGATATCTTGCATGGAGTTCGTCGGCCGCGGCAAACATATCTGCTCCGAACTGCTGCATTCTGTATTTCTCAATCCGGTATGCATCTACCTGATGCTTCAATTCCGTCTGCTGGTCCAGTTCAATGCGTATACGCTGATATCGCCTGTATTCCTCAGAACGTTTTATGATATTTGTAAGTTCACGTATTTTTCCGGACAAAACCATCCGAGGCCCACCTCACTTCCTCATGCCTCCATAATAATCGGCAAAATCATCGGTCTGCGCTTAGTGCGCTTCCAGACAAAGCTGCTGAGCGCGTCTTTTACCGAACTCTTTATTTTTGCCCAGTCTGTCATATGATTGTTCAGACAGTCATTGATCGTCTCTTCTGCGATAATATGTGCTTCGTCCATCAGATCTTCTGACTCGCGCACATAAACAAATCCGCGTGATACGATGTCCGGACCTGCCAGTACTTGTCTGCCGTAGCGCTCCAGTGTAAATACGACAATGATAATCCCGTCTTCTGAAAGCTTCTGCCGGTCCCGCAGCACAATGTTTCCGACGTCTCCCACACCGAGTCCGTCAACCATGATGCCGCCGGTCTGAACCTTATCGATCACCTCGGCCTTCTCATCTGAAAGAGAAAGGACGTCACCGGAATGAAGCAGGAAAATATTGTCAGAATCAATCCCGAGCGATTTAGCGATATTGGCCTGTGCTGTCAGATGACGGAATTCCCCGTGTACAGGGATCGCGTATTTCGGCCGCACCAGAGAATACAGCAGCTTGATTTCCTCCTGGCATGCATGTCCGGAGACATGTACATCCTGGAAAATCACCTTTGCGCCCTTTTCGTAAAGTTCATTGATTACATTGGAAACAGCCTTTTCGTTTCCGGGAATCGGATGGGAACTAAAGATAATGGTGTCATTCGGCTTGATCGTGACCTTCTTATGCAGATCTGCCGCCATTCTGGAGAGGGCAGCCATGGACTCTCCCTGGCTTCCGGTCGTGACCAGCACCATCTTCTCATCCGGATAATTTCTCATCTCATTGATATCAATCAGCGTATGCTCCGGAATGCTGAGGTAGCCCAGTTCCGAGGCCGTTGCAATGACATTCTCCATGCTGCGGCCCTGCACCACGACTTTCCGGTCAAACTTCTTCGCCGAGTTGATGATCTGCTGCACGCGGTCAACATTCGACGCAAAGGTCGCAATAATGATACGCGAATTCATATTATCCGCGAACAGACTGTCAATCGTGCCGCCGACTGTCCGCTCTGACATGGTAAATCCGGGACGCTCTGCATTTGTGCTGTCGCACATCATGGCCAGCACTCCCTTTTTGCCGATCTCGGCAAACCGCTGCAAATCAATCGCATCACCGTATACCGGTGTATAATCAACTTTAAAATCTCCCGTATGCACCACAATGCCTGCCGGTGAATAAATCGCCAGAGCAGCTGCATCCTGAATGCTGTGGTTCGTTTTTATAAACTCAATGCGGAAACATCCCAGATTGATCGACTGTCCAAACTGAATGGTTTTCCGCCGGGTCGTATTCATCAGGTCATGTTCCTGAAATTTATTTTCGATCAGACCGATCGTCAGTTTTGTCGCGTAAATCGGCACATTCAGCTGCTTTAAAATATACGGCAGCGCACCGATGTGATCCTCATGTCCGTGTGTGATGACAAATCCCTTAACCTTTTCGCGGTTTTCAAGCAGATAGGAGATATCCGGGATAACCATATCGATTCCCAGCATCTCATCATCCGGAAAAGCCATTCCGCAGTCTACAACCACGATGCTGTCATCATATTCAAATGCTGTAATATTCATTCCGATCTGCTCAAGTCCGCCGAGGGGAATGATTTTTAATGCCTGTTTCTGTTGTGTTTTCAAATATGCCTCCAATCTTTTATGGAGACGCATGCGCAGGACACACCGGCCTGCTCCTGTCCATCGCTGTTTCATTCCGCACTTTTGTGCATAAATCTACACGCAGGTGCAGAGCGGAGCAAACGTGGACAGGCGCAGACTGCTGCACCTGAAAATCATAATAATGCCGTGCAAAATGTGGTCAGTGCCGGACAACGGTCCGCTTCAGCCGTATGATACGATACAAATAACCTGCCCCGCAGGTACCGCATGTCTCGATCAATATACCGCGTTTGGCGAACATATTTATCCGGTTATTATAGCGGCAGGGTTCAAGCTTCCTTCCCTGCCGGTACACATGCTCTCCGTCTTTTCGTTTCTATTTAATATGTTCGGGACTATCCAGCCAATTTTGCAGAATCAGGACAGCCGCGATTTCATCGACTACTTCTTTCCTGGCCGCACCGCGCAGATTCATTTCGTTCATTGCCCGGTCTGCTGCAACTGTTGTAAGACGCTCGTCCCTGTATGTTACCGGAAGACCTGTCCTCCTGGCAACAGCTTCTCCGAATTCCTTTGTTTTTTCCGCGCGCTCACCAAAATCATTGTTCATATGGCGCGGAAGACCGATTACGATGCGGACTGCATCATAAGAAGCCGCAAGCGCCTCAATCCGCGCAAGCGTCTGCCGGAGCTTGTTTTCCTGTTTTCTTCGGATGATCTCAACGCCCTGTGCAGTTATTTCCAACGGATCACTGACAGCTACGCCAACCGTTTTTGCACCAAAATCAAGCCCCAGTATTCTGGCCATTATACTTCCTTTCCGATCTCATGCCGGATATAATCCCGCAGCAGTTCTTCCACCAGCTCGTCGCGTTCGACCTTCATAATTTTGCTGCGCGCACCCTTGTGACTGGTCACATAGGTCGGATCTCCGGACATGATGTATCCGACGCTCTGATTGACGGGATTCTCTCCCTTCTCCATCCTCGCCTCGTAGCCC
>CAZRNI010000198.1:0-5018 GCA_964601425.1 uncultured Eubacterium sp.
ATGTGTCGTCAACGATCCTGTATCCTTTCTCAATCTTTCAAACTCGCGATCTTTGTTCCAGCATTTCAATAAACGCCTGCATTCGTGTCAGCGTCTGCCCGTCTCCTGCATTCCTGCGGTCACAGCCGTCTCCGTCCAGAATCAGCACCGGATAACCCGCAGCTTCAAATACTGCCCTCGCATTTCCTGCCGCGGCAAGCGTCTGTTTACATCCCCAGTGACAAAAATACACTACGCCGTCAATTTCCTGCTGCGCGCATTGTTCCAGTGCCGCAGACAATCTGCGGTGCGACGGTCCGTTAAAAGTATTATAAACCATTCTTCTTGCCATGCTTTCATATGGCTTTTCAGGATCAAGATCAACCAGACCGCAGTCATTCATATCGCAGGAGACAACCTGTGCCCGCATGCTGAAATTCAGCTGATCACGCAAAACCTTCTGGTAATACGGAATTGTATGCATCCAGAGCAGACGTACCCCGCTGTAGGCAGGCATCTTTTTTATCTCCTCCGCCAGCATGCCTGCAAAAGTTTCAATGGAACGGTTTCCCAGGAGAACATGAGCTCCGAACACCTCATACAGCTCATCTGTCAGATCATTTGACAGATATTTTCCGGCCTTTCTTTTCTGACAAAGCCGCAGAGAGTCAATGGTCCGCTTCCCGCAGGCAATGCGCTTTTTGAGGTCTTCGACAGAAATCCGGCTGCCGGTAATCTCTTCCATCCACTTTTTCAGTTCCTGCATCTGCGCGGCAACATACAGAACACTGTCTTCTGAGACGTCATAAGGGACATCGATATAAAACTGCGGGATCTGAAACGCCTCAGCTGCCTTCCTGAAGGTCAGATTATTTGCATCACATACCAGAGACGTATTCACCACAAACTTTGGTTTTGGAATCACGCCCGACAAAATGCCGCCCAGTAAAATCTTATGATAGGAACAATATGTCTCGGGTATGCCAAAGCCTTCCGCCACAGATGCAAATCCCGCCTCCGCGTCTGCACCGGTTATATAACTTGCCATCGCCTCGGCAAACATCGGATGGATACCGGCACACTGCAGCAGTTCGCACGGCGTAAAAATACTGACCAGAGCTGATTTCTCCGGATGCGCAAGCGGCGCTATCACTGCTTTCATGGATTCCACCGCCATGAGATCCCTTGCCCGCGAAAGACGTTTATCCGGAAAAGCCTTCAGCTGAAACAGCTTGGCACGGTAAGCCGCAAGAAGCAGCTTTCTTGCGGCTTCCGGATTTGTTTCAATTTTTGTATCTACAAAGCCGCCAAATTTCTCGACAATCTGACTCATAACCCAAATTGCTCCATTTCCAAAAAGATTCCGCTGTTTTTTCCGGAATCCTCAAAATACTTTCAAATCATTTCATCAGACACCAGTTTTACCGGAAACCCGGACGCTGTGTTCAGACGTGAAATGTCCGCGATGCGGCGCTGCGCAGTTCCCGGAAAAAAAACAGCAGACCTGCTGCGCCAAGGATTGCCATAACCGACATACAGATGACAGCCGGGAGCGGATGCGGATTCCATCCGATCCGGATCAGAATAATCTGTGTCATGGATGCAAGAACTGCAACAGCCAGATAGATAATATATTCCACCAGCCGAAGATGCAGGCCGCATCCGATACTGATAATGGTAATCGCAAGTCCGATAAATCCCGCCGGAAGGAGCCAGCTCACAGACCATGCATGCCACCCCGCCAGCTTTCTGTCAATACCGATTGCCAGAATCATTCCAATATATACCTGCCCGGAAATCAGTTTCAGCACATTATGCCGGTAATAAAATGCAATAAACAGATCTGCAAGACCGACTGCAGCCAGAACAATCACAACCCCCGGCCACATCCACCTTCCTTTTGTTATGTACTGAACCAAAATCATCAGAATTTCCAGCACAAAAAAGCAGAAGGCAGCCACCTTCAGAACTGACCACTTGGAAACTTTCTCATGAAGTGCCGGAAACCCGGCTGTCTCCGGAACAGGATTTCCCTGAAGTTCTCCGCCGCAGAGCGGGCATTTTGATTTTGCGCCGCGGATTGTAATTCCGCATTTATTACAGACCTGCATTGTTATCTCTGTCCTGTTAAATCAAATCATAATCATTGGTTGCCAGTTCAACTTCGAGCCCGAGCCTTACCAGACTTCTGAAAAAATTCCGCATCACATCATGGCGTTTGAAAGCGGATGTAATTCCGAATGCCAGTTTATCTTCAAAGGAAACCACTACCATCTGTCCTTTTTGCGTGGCCATAAAAGCAGAAAACCGGTCAATATACGGAACCGTCTGTTCCGGCATCGTGAGCCTTCCGACATTAGAAACGGATGTTGTCACTTCCCGTAACCGGAGATAATTAAATCCCTGTATGCCAAGATCCTTCAACTGAAGCGGAACCATCTTAAGCGCCCAGTTTCGTTCGAGCGCCGAATATGTATTCATCGTCTTTTCAATCTGATCTTCCTTCAGCTGATCTTCATATGATTGCTGAATCACCTTCAGAATCGAATCAATCGTTCCGTCATACGCAGAAGCATGATAGCTGATTGTTATGACGCCGTAAAAATTTCTTGTAGTCTCTGTAGGGAAATAATTGCGCAGATTTACCGGAACTGTTACGACAACCGGCCGGTTCCGCTCGCTGATCCGCATTTCCCGAATCACCGCCTCAATCATTATGGCTGTTGTCATAAGCGCCAGTGTTGTATGATGCGCATGGCACAAATCCAAAAACGCTCTGACAGACACCACGCCTTCCAGAAGATGAATGTTCAGGTTTTCATCGCGCGTTCCGCGCAGCTGACAGGCCGGCTTTTTTCCGCCGAATATCTGTTTCAGTGCACGGCTTTTGTTTTTTCTTGTGTAATAGTAGCGGAACGCATCGTCTGCCTTTTCCTCAAAGGATCCTTTATTTTCCAGATCCGAACCGATCAGGAGCGCATGCTTTTGAACGAGGTAATTACAGATGATCTGCCGGAAAAACTGAAATGCACCGGCTCCGTCAGAAACAACATGATAAACCTCCAGATTGATGCGCCTGCGATAATAATTAACCCGGAACAAAAGTGTTTTTCTTCCCGGATAATATAATGCTGAAAGTGCAGGCAGTTTTTCCTCTGTCACCTCCGCTTTTTCAGGACTTTGTTCCATATAATACCAGAAGAGTCCTTTTTTTAAGTAGCACTGAAAATGCGGGTATTCCCGTACCGCATCATCCAGTGCAGCCTGCAGAACCCCGCCGTCTACTTCTTCCTTCAATTCACAGCACAATCGGAAAACACGCGTATCCGATCCTACCGCGGTCGATGGAATAATTTTCGCCGCATTATCCAGTTTATACCAGTGTATATCTTTGCCCGGCATTGTTTCGCCTCTTTTCTCCTGACCGGGGATTTCACGCTGCTCTGGCCGGTTTATTACCTGCCGCCTGTCGACGCGGAATAACTCACACCAAGCTTTATCGTACGTTGAGCATAATACCACTATAAGTCGTATTAAGCAACTGTTATCCATACAGCCGCCTTCTGTCATATCATGAGTTTCTTAGAGTTTTTTCCACTAAAACGCCACATAATCTCTTAATCTCTTTTATCATCTAATTATCCGGATCCGCAGCAGTCAATGACCTGACTGTAAAATCCGAAAAAACATCTCGTTAATAGGAGGATTGCAAAATGTCAAACAAAATGCAGGAGTCTTCCAGGGGACGCCTATCAGCCTATGCCAAACGTATCCGTGCTCTGCGGGAAGACAACGATATGACGCAGACTCAGATTGCCGATATCCTTCCCGTCGGACAGCATACATATTCAGATTATGAACTGAGTTACACACGGATCCCTGTTGACTCGCTGATTAAGCTGGCTGCATACTTTGACGTTGACATGAATTATATCTGCGGTCTTACAGACGTAAAGCGCCCCTTTCCCGCAAATAGAGAACAAGTATTAAAAGAATCAGAAAAATAGCATTTATCGTTTTCCCGTGCTATAATTGCATGCATTATAGTTTTTGCAATTTACCCAAAAGGAGAACGATATGCAGCCTACAAATCTTCTGCTGCAGCAGATTTCAAATATTGCCCGCCAGGCGGGGGATATCATTCGCAGCGCACATATACCCGATGCAGCGCCTCACCAGGAAAAAGACGATTCCTTTTCTTCCGATCACAATAATATACTGCACCAAAAAAGCGGGCATGCAAATTTCGTCACTTATTATGACAGCAAAGTTCAGGCTTTCCTGATAAAGGCTCTCTCCGAAATCCTGCCGGGTGCCTCTTTCTACGGCGAAGAAGACGGAATGGATGTGTTTTCTGCACAATACATTTCCGGCTACACCTTTGTAATCGATCCGATCGACGGAACCTCTAATTTTATGAAGTCCGTTTTTCCATATGTTACTTCAATCGGTCTCCTGTGCGACGGCGAACCATTCATCGGTGTAATATACGCACCTCAGTCAGATCAGCTGTTTACGGCTGCAAAAGGCTGCGGCGCATACGAAAACGGGATTCGAATCCATTCTTCCGGTGAACCGCTTTCCATGAGTCTTGTTACCATGGGAACTGCGCCCTACAATCTGCCGCTCTCTTCTGAGGCATTCAGACTGGCTGCTGCTTACAAGCCGCTCTGTATCGATATCCGCCGCAGCGGCAGTGCTGCCTGGGATATCTGCATGGCAGCTTCAGGACGCACGGGTTTCTATTTTGAACCGGAAGTCCAGCTGTACGATTATGCTGCCGGTGCATGTATCGCTGCAGAAGCAGGCGCTGTTGTAACAGATCTGGAAGGAAATCCGCTGCCGTTCCGAAAAGGCGCCGTTTCCATTGCTGTGGCTTCTGAAGGGGTGGCATCCTCTCCATATCTGCCGGGAGACCTTCTAAAAATGAAGCTCCGGGAACAATAAAGAAAAATGAGAGCCTGCATCAGCAGACTCTCAGATGACGACCCAGATCGGACTCGAACCGACGACCTCCGCCGTGACAGGGCGGCGCTCTA
>CAZRNI010000199.1:0-5012 GCA_964601425.1 uncultured Eubacterium sp.
AAAGCAAAAAAAGAACACCCTCCCGGATGTTCTTTTTCAACTCAGCTGATCTGCAGCTTTGCTGTCGTCTTTGTGTAATCACTTCCTATATAAATGTAAAGAACCTGTCCTTTTTTCAGCCGCATCCGGACGGTTTTCCCTCCGAATGTCTGTCCGGCAGCAACTGCTGACTGCTTTTCTTTTGTAGCCTTCTGTGTCTTATACTCCAGTGCCTCTTTTGTTTTTCCGCTCTTTGTAATATTAATCAGGTAGCTGAAGTCCGGATCGTCTGAATCGGGCGCCTGAAACATAACGGTTGCCGTTCCTTTCTTCTTGGTCAGAAAACTGGAAATGCGGAACGCGTAAACGCGCGTTTTCTTTGATACAAAGCGTAAATATCCTTCTTTCTTTTTCAAGGTCAGATCATAGGTTCCTGTTTTAACCCTTACAGATTTTTTCTGCAGTCTGGCCGTCTGTAAAGAAAACGTCTGGCTTTTTACTTTGACTTTCCTGGCCGGCACAAGATTTTGTCCTGTCGTTCCGGTCGTGCCGGATGATGTATTTGTCGTTGACGTCTTTCCGGTTGAAGTCGTAATGGTAGTTGTCGGAAGTGTATTTGCCGTCGTTTTTGTTGTGGTGCCGGACGATGTCTTAGAACTGCCCGAAGAGGTTGTCGGCGCCGCGCTGGTGACCGATGCCGCAGAAAACAGTACACCTGCCGCAAGGATCAGGCACATCCATTTTTTTCTCATTTTCTTCATATTATAATTCCTTAATAAAATTAATAATTGCGTTGATAATTCGGAAAATTCAGACTTGTTGCATCTGGTGTTTTTCAGCATTTTAGCACAAGATAGGCAATTTTTCCACGTATTTTTTTCATGATATTGTTTTACAAATATGCATCCGCCTCATTGACAGAATTATTACAAATGTGTTACTATCTGTATGAATTGATAATCACAAAGGGGGCATTCCTGTGAAAGCAAAAGCAATATTAACAACTGCATTGACCGCATCGCTGCTTTTCGGACAGGCGATTCCGGCAGGTGCAGTAACCATAAATGAACTGGAACAACAGCGTAATACGACATCCGCAAAGCTTACGAAAGTCGAAAAACAGATTAATTCACTGGAAAACAAAAAGGAAAAAATCCTCGGTGAGATCGATACACTGGACGCAAATCTGGTAACAACCATTACAGCGATCGATACGCTGGACGGTCAGATCGAACAGAAGGAAAAAGACATTTCCGTCACCAGCAAAAATCTGGAAGACGCCATTGAAAGAGAAAATACTTCTTATAATGCGATGAAAAAGCGGATTCAGTATATTTACGAATCCGGCGGTGATGCGGGCTGGGCGATGCTTCTCTTCTCCGGAAAAGATATCACAAAAATGCTCAACCAGAGCGAATTCACGCAAAACATGTACAAATACGACCGCGACTGTCTGGAAGAATATGCTTCCATCGTCGAGGATGTTAATAATCTGAGAGAACAACAAAAAACCGAAAAAGCCGAATTCGAGACCATCAAATCGGAACAGGAAAACGAAAAGACTCATCTTGAAGAACTCCTGAAAGAAGCAAAAGATACTTCTTCCGATTATGACGCAAAAATCGCCAAGGCGTATGAAACAGCAGCTTCCTACAAGACAGTGCTTGCTGATCAGAACCAGGCAATTGCAGTTATGGTTGAAATGCAGCGTCAGGCAGAGGCTGCAGCAGCTGAGCAGGCTGCACAGCAGGAAGCCGCAGCGGCAGCCTATACGGCAGCCCCGGAAAGCAGTGATACACAGTCTTATGACGGCGGTTCCGAAGAAGCTTACTACAACAATGGAGGCGGAAACGACTCCGACAGCAGCTATGACAGCGGTTCGACAGGCGGTTCCTCCGGATCCGGTTCCTCCTCTTCCGGATCCACTTCAACAGCCAAAGCTTCCTCATCAGGCGGTTCAGCCAACGGCCAGGCGATTGTTGACTATGCAATGCAGTACGTCGGCAATCCGTACGTCTATGGCGGCAACAGCCTGACAAATGGCACAGACTGCTCCGGATTTGTCAATCAGGTCTATGGTGCACTTGGTTACAACGTTGCAAGATCCTCCAGTGAGCTCCGCAATGAAGGTACTGAAGTATCTTACGCCGATGCACAGCCGGGCGACATTGTCTGCTACTCCGGTCATGTAGGCATCTACATGGGAGACGGCCAGATCGTACACGCATCTGACCCGACACGCGGAATCATCAGCGGAACAGACGCTTCTTACCACGAGATTCTTTCCGTAAGACGTGTCGCAAATTAATAGAAAATCTGCAAACTGCCGCACGATATCAGGTGCGGCAGTTTTTTCTTGCTTTTTTTTCTGACGCATCAGTGTTATGATGGTGTCTGTAACCATTTGCAGCTTTTGACAGATGATCCCGCCCGGGATTCCTGACACAGGCGGCAGATATCAAATCAATTACAGGGAGATCATATTGTGAGTCAAAAACATACTTCTATTGCTGAGCGGGCAAGATGGGACGGATTTTTTACACTGGACCGTATGCGCGGCGGCGTCATCAAAGAGAAGCTGGAACAGGATCGCTATGCCTATATTCACGGCACTTCTTACAAAGAAACCGAACAGCGTATCCGTGATCTGATTCATCACGCGGTGGAAACAACGGATTTCTACCGGGACTACGATCCGGAGATCCCGCTTGCGGATCTTCCTGTCGTCAACAAAGATACATTCCGCAATCAATATGATGCATTCCGCTCGATTCTCTATGTAGACGCAAAGGATAACCGCATCATGTCAACCAGCGGGTCCACCGGTACGCCGCTGGCTATGGTACAGGACCGCCACAAGATCCAGTGCAACACTGCTGACAGTATCTTTCTCGGCACGCTCGGACGCTATCACATCGGTGAAAAAATGGCATTTATCCGTGTCTGGGTCAACAATGTCCGCAAGGGAAAGGTTCAGCTGATGATGGAAAACAGCATCATGATGGACAGTTCCTCTCTCTCCGATGAGTCAATCAGCCACATGCTTGATATTATTAAAAATCAAAAGGTCAAATGCCTGATCGGCTACTCTTCTGCGCTCGGTGAAATCAGCGAATACATTAGAAGAAGCGGCACAAAGATGAATGGTTTCTCAGTCCACTCGATTCTTCCGATCTCAGAGGCTATGCCGGACCCGATCCGCGCACAGTTAGCTGATCAGTTCCAGTGTCCGGTTCAGGCCTGGTATTCCAATGAGGAAAACGGTATCATGGGGATCCAGAGTGCCAGGAGCACTGCTTATTACATTAACTCCGAGAGCTATCACTATGAAATTCTGAAGATGGACAGCAATGAGCCGGCTGAAGACGGCGAACTCGGACGTATTGTTATTACAGACCTCAACAATTACGCATTCCCGATCCTGCGGTATGACAACGGCGACACAGCGATTGCCCGCCGCAAGGTCAAAGGAGACCGCTACAAACTCTACCTGACCGAGCTTTACGGCCGGCGCAGCGATATGCTGTACGACACCTCCGGCAACGCTGTCACGCCATATGTCATCACCAACAACCTCTGGGATGTCCCGGGGGTGAAACAGTACCAGTTTGTGCAGTATTCCGCAAAAAAATACGAGCTGCGCCTGAACGGAGATCCTGAAAAAATGGATCTGGACGACATTATTGGCAGGATCAAGCCGGCATTCGGTGAAGACGCCGAGATAAAGATTAAATATGTAGATGAAATTCCGGTACTGGCTTCCGGGAAGCGGAAATATATAGAGAATCTGATGCCCGGGTACGACAGTAAGACGGCGGCGCGGTGATTGTAAATAGAATGATCTATATAACAGGATTCAACATTCCATCGCTGACACGCTCGCGCTTGCTCATCCTCGCAGCGGTACTAAGCATCACAAGTCAATGCCTTGTGATGCAAGTACCGGCGGGATTCGGACAGTCAGCTCATGGAATTGTTGAATCCGTCATGTATAGTGTATACGACATTATATTTACAACCACCTGAAAGAATAAAAAAAGAAAGGATCCTGCCGGATGCAGTTGAGTAAGAAACCCACAAACGCGAAGAAGCAGATTACTTCCAATACGATTTACACAATTGGCGGGGCGCTGGTGTTGAATGGCGTCCTGCAATTGTTTGTATATCCGCGGCTGAATGCGCGGATGGGGGCGGCTGAGATCGGTATTGTGCTGTATATTATGGCGTTTGTCAATATTCTCGGTCCTTCGATCGGGCAGGCGATGAATAACAGCCGGCTTGTGCTG
Source organism: uncultured Eubacterium sp. (assembly GCA_964601425.1). GTDB lineage: Bacteria > Bacillota > Clostridia > Lachnospirales > Lachnospiraceae > CADBRN01. The sequence goes on from CAZRNI010000199.1 coordinate 4,266, forward strand.
CGCCGGGATCTGGACGTGACAAACGGCGACTATAATCTCTCGATCCTGCTGTTCGGCCTGCTTGGTACGATTGTGTCGATCGTGATGATGCGGGATTCGCTGATGAAAAGCCAGAGCGGCATGCATATGGGGCTTTTCTGGCTGATTCTCCTGTCAGGACTTCTGATTCTGGCAACGATTTACCGGTACTACGGTGATGTAGAATACAGACTATCTTTGAATTACCGCAGTTATTTTATTTATTTCCTGATCTGCAGCATCGGTTATCTGGGCGGATATCTGCTGTATCTGGTAACAGGAAACTGGTTCCTGATCTTTCTGGTCGGCGAGTGTGCTGCACTGGTCTATGTTACCGCAGGCGGGCATATTTTCAGACCGCTGACGAATATCTCGTCCCTTTTCCCTACCGTGCTGCAGCGCGGTGCGGTTCTGACACTCTCCTATTTCGTCACAAACCTGACACTGAATATTGACCGCCTGTATCTGAACAATACATTGGGGAGCGAATCTGTTACGATTTACTATGTCGTCTCTCTGATCGGAAAGACGCTGGTTCTTTTTGTCGCTCCTATTAACACAATCATCATCTCTTACATGACAAAATCAAAACAAAAAACCGGCCGCAGCCAGTTTATGAAACTGGCCGGCGCCGGTATTGGTGTGAGCCTTGTCTTTTGGCTGCTCTGCCAGATCGGAACGCCGATTTTTATCCGGTTGTTTTATCCTGATCTCGCAGAGGCATCCAGC
>CAZRNI010000200.1:0-4966 GCA_964601425.1 uncultured Eubacterium sp.
GCGAGTTGATCAGTCCGATGTTCGGACCTTCAGGCGTCTCGATCGGGCACATTCTTCCGTAATGGGAATAGTGGACGTCTCGAACCTCAAATCCTGCACGGTCTCTGGAAAGTCCGCCCGGACCCAGCGCGGAGAGACGGCGCTTATGCGTCAGCTCACCAAGCGGATTGTTCTGATCCATGAACTGGGACAGCTGGGATGATCCGAAGAACTCCTTGACAGCAGCCGTCACCGGTTTGATGTTGATCAGGGACTGCGGAGAAATCGTATCCAGATCCTGTGTCGTCATGCGCTCACGTACAACACGCTCCATACGGGACAGTCCGATGCGGTACTGGTTCTGCAGGAGTTCACCCACGCAGCGGATGCGGCGGTTGCCCAGATGATCGATGTCATCGTCATTGCCGATCCTGTATTCCAGATTCATGTTGTAGTTGATGGATGCAAAGATATCTTCTTTTGTAATATGTTTCGGAATCAGGTCGTGCACGTGCAGAGAAATCTGCTCCTTCAGTTCCTCAACGTCCGGATACTCACTCATCAGCTGCTCCAGGCACGGATAGAATACTTCTTCCGTGATGCCGAGTGCTTCCGGATCACAGTCAACCCAGCTCTTCAGGTCAACCATCATATTAGACAGCACTTTAACCTTGCGCTCCTCTGTCTCAATCCAGACATACGGAACTGCCGCATTCTGAATCTCATCTGCGAGCTCTCTGGTAACCTTCTGACCCTGCTCCGCAAGAATCTCGCCGGTTGTCATATCGATGACGTCCTCTGCCAGGACGCAGCCTGCGATCCGGTTGCGAAGCGCAAGCTTCTTATTAAACTTATAGCGGCCGACCTTTGCCAGATCGTAACGGCGCGGATCAAAGAACATCGCGTTGATCAGACTTTCCGCGCTCTCCACTGCCGGCGGTTCACCCGGACGGATCTTCTTATACAGCTCAATCAGACCTTCCTGATAATTGGTCGCTGTATCTTTGGAAAAACTTGCCAGAATCTTCGGCTCCTCGCCGAACAGCTCGACGATTTCCGCATTGCTGCCCACGCCCATTGCGCGGATCAGCTGCGTGATCGGAACCTTTCTGGTGCGGTCGACACGTACATAAAATACATCATTTGAATCTGTCTCATACTCCAGCCATGCGCCGCGGTTCGGAATCACCGTACACGAATAAAGCTCCTTACCCAGCTTATCATGCGCAATCGCATAATAGATGCCCGGGGAACGAACCAGCTGGCTGACAATAACACGCTCCGCACCATTGATTACGAAGGTGCCGTTTGCGGTCATCAGCGGAATATCGCCCATGAAGATCTCGTGCTCGCTGATCTCTTCCTTCTCGCGGTTATACAGACGTACCTTGACCTTCATCGGCGCCGCGTACGTCGCATCGCGCTGCTTGCACTCTTCTATGGAATATTTAACGTCATCTTCCGCCAGTCTGAAATCCACGAACTGAAGACTCAGCTTGCCGCCGTAATCTTCGATCGGAGAGATGTCATCGAATGCCTCCCGAAGGCCATCTGTCAGAAACCAGTTGTAGGAATCCTTCTGTACTTCGATCAGATTCGGCATCTCGAGCACTTCATTCTGTCTCTGGTAGGTCATGCGGATATTTCTTCCACTGGCGACCGGACGTACTCTGTTTTTCTCCATTGACGATTCACTCCTTGCGTTTATATATATGAAATGGGCCGGTTAAAAGGCGTTTTTGGGCATAGTTTTAGCCCAGTTTGCCATAATGATGCATTCTTGACAATAGCACAAAAACGGCCTCCTGTCAAAGGCTTTTTAAAAATTTCTTTGACGGAGACCGTTTGTATTAAATTCTGTACGTTTCTCTGCCGGGACCAGTTCAACTCCCGCCCCCTGCGGGACTTGGCGCGCAATCCGAACGCAGCACCTTGTTTACACCCGGACAGTTGTCTTACTCTTCTTCTGTCGTATCATCCTCGTCGACTACGACTTCCAGGTCATCATCGCCGGCATCCTCATCTTCGTATTCTACATCCAGATCCTCGGCATCAAGATCTTCAACGTCCAGATCCTCCGCATCAGCATCGATATAGTCGTAGTCATCCATATCAAGATCATCCTCTGCCTCAACTTCTTTTTCCGTGACTTCGGCATAGCTGATCACACGTTCCATCAGACGCTCGGTCATAATGTACTGATAGACAGCTGCTTCACCGGCCTGTTCGATCAGCTCATCTGCCGTGATCTCGCTGTCTTTTGCCAGCTGATCCAGCTTGTCTTTGTATTCCTGATCATCTGCGCTGATGCCTTCTGCATCGGCCAGTGCCTCGACAAGCAGATTCTCTACCGCCATATCACGCGCATAGAGTTCCATTTCTTTGTTGTACTCTTCCTCCGTGTAGCCCTGCTCCTCAAGATACTGCTCTTTTGTCATGTCCAGGCTCTCGATCCAGGACTGCAGCTCTACCTCTGTCTGTGCCAGATACTCATCGACAGTTGTTTTGCGCAGCTGCTTGATCTCAGAAGCATCTTTGATCATCTGCCATGCTTCACTGTGCATGACGCTGTTTGCTTCTGCTTCATATTCTTCGGCAAGTCCTTTTCTTGCCTCTTCCAGATCCTGGTCAGTGAGTTCCTTCGGCCGCTGGATGGAATTCACTGTAACATGGAACACAACCTCCTGGCCTGCCAGCTCTTCACTTGTGTAATCATCCGGGAATTTCAGATTCAGGTCCTTCGTCTCACCCTTCTTCATACCGATGACGCCGTCTTCAAAACCATCGATAAACGTACCGGATCCGATCTCAAGATCATAAGAATCACTTGTTCCGCCGTCGAAAGCAACGCCGTCCTTCTCGCCGACGTATGCGATATTGGCAACATCACCGTCCTGAACCGTCGCGTTTTCATCGGTCACTTCCTCTGTGCCAAGGTTTTCCTCCGCATAGTTTTTCACAGCGTCATCTGTAATCTTTGTGACTTCCTTGGTCAGCTTCAGTCCCTTGTACTCGCCAAGTGTGATGCAGTCCTTAATCGCCGCATCGTCCCCGGCAAGCGGAAGCTCTGAGAGCCACTTGTCATATTCCGCCTGCTCTGCATCTTCTTCATCCAGTTCATCATCTGTCGCGTCATCAGCCGCATCGGCATCAGCAGATGATGATGCAGAAGAAGCCGCTGAAGATGCGGATGAAGCACCGCTGCCGCCGCATCCCGCGAGAATGCTGCCCGCTGTCAGAGTTGCTGCCATCAGTAAAATCATTACCTGTTTGCGTTTCATCGTAATTTACCCTTCCTTATGATCATTATTTCTTTATACTTTTTGTTTTGTCAAACGACAATCTGTTTCCGTTCAAAACACATCAGGGCATATCATAGCACAGAATGCGCTTCGGAAACAAGCACTTAGAGCATAACCAAAATGTGTGATGAAACTGTGATGAGAAGTAAATTTAGCAAAACATTAATCATGGACCATGAAACAGAATGTCATTCCATAATACAATTTTACGGACGGCCGGATCACATTTCTTGCACAAAAACGGCAGCCCTTTCAGGGCTGCCGCGACTGCAATCACTATCCCGCACACACTCAGACATTCATCTTCTGAATCCTGCCGCTGTATTTCTTTGTTTCTGTGTCATCACTGACACCGTATTTAAATCGAACTCTCGTGCTCTACCTGGAGGTTGCCATCTTCGTCGTACTCGTCTCCGGCTTCCTCATAATTGTTTTCGCCGTAATCTGAATCTTCCTTGTAGGTACTGTTATTCTCGCTGTACGTGCTTTCGGACTCGTTATACGTACTCTCACTGCCGCCATATGTATCTTCGGTTCCGTCATATGAGCTGTTGCTTTCACCATATGCGTTTCCGCTTCCGTTATTGCTGTTATATGTCGACGTATTCGTCTGGGCATCTGCATTTTGTGAATCTGTACCTGATCCGTCTTGTGTATTGCCGGAAGTGCCGCTGTCGGACGAATCTGCTCCTGTCGCAGACGAACCGTCCCCGGATGTTCCATTCTCAGATGTTCCATTCCCGGAACTGTTTTCTTCTGCATCTGCCTTCTCTGCGGCGGCTGCTTCCGCAGCGCTGATCTCTGTACTGCGCGTCTTCACAAAAGCTTCGATGCCGTTGTCCATCAGCGCGAGGTACTGCTCGTAGGAGTTTACCTCGTGCATGCTCTGACGCACAAAACCGGTGCCGGCCTGCATCCAGGTCATACCGGACGGATCATCGATGCAGTAGTAACAGAATCCTTTTTCAGACAGGATGCTGTATTTCTGATTCTCCGTTGTATACGGACTTCTGTTTCCGATGTCTGCGCCGTCCGGCAGCAGGATGATTTCAGTCGGACCTATGGCTTCTGTAAAGGTATCCTGCCAGAGATTTACATCTGCTTCAAACATGCTCATCTCCGCGCCGTAACTGATATCACCGGATGTACCGCTGGCAAACAGCCAGCCCTCTTCAAACATCTTGTTGATGACATTCTGACACGCGGCAGATGATCCATCCGTATAGCCGAGGACACTTCCTTCCCCTGTCAGCGCAATCACGCCGCGTGCATCATTCACTGCAAAATCCGGATGTTCCCGAATAAAATCATCCACGCAGGTAATCACATCACAGGACGCTGTCCTTGTACCGCCGTTGGCGTCGAGATACAGATTGGTCAGGACGCCTTCCTCCGTCAGCTCGATGCCGGTTGCATATCCTTTCTTCGCATCATCAGTTCCATACGAAAGACCGTGCTGTGAAATAACAAGCGGGGTTTTTCCCTGCGGCACCTGTACGTCCGAGATCCGGAATGTACCATCTTCATCCTTTGCAGAAAGATCACGAATATCCACCAGAACATAGCCGCGTCCATACAGATCTGCCAGAAGATTGTTGAACTCTGTAACCGTCATCTCGTTTGGTTCTGCATCAGCGGCATTTGCAGCCATCCGCAGCCGCGGAAATGACAGATGCAGCACTTCA
>CAZRNI010000201.1:0-921 GCA_964601425.1 uncultured Eubacterium sp.
CAAGCAATATTGCTTTCCTAGTTCTTTGGCTGTTTTCAGCTCATTCTCCGATAATTAGAATCCATTTCTTCCAAACGCTTTATCTTCTATGAATCTGTCGTATTGTGTCGAGCGGGCCGATTCGAAGGAGGCGATGTCGTAACCAGCTGAAACCGACATGAGCGAAACCTGCCGCACGGAATCTGCGAGCGGCATTCCCAGGCGTCCTCTTTCGTATTCCATCACGAAAGCTTCCGCTTCCGCGCCCGCTTCTTTATCCCTCTTTAATTTCTCGGTCAGCTCCTCTGGCGACATACCGCCTTCCAATGTCACCACTTTGCTTTCCAGTATTTCAGCGCTAATCTGATTAAAGAGCAGCCTATCTTCTTCAACGAACAATACTCCAGAGTCAATCAGGTAGTTTCTCATCTGGGAATATCGGAGAGCGATATCGTTCTGCTGAAGATAACCGCATCCAACGTCAAGATCGAATTTAATCCTCTCTACAGATATCAAACCCTCGTCTAGCATTCTCTGTAAAAGCATTTGTCCAATTTCGATACCAGAAGATTGAGGAGACTTGACTATCGATTCGAGGGTAGTGTTTCCAGAAATAACGTCTTCCTCAATCGAGCAAAGCCCCAGTTCTTTCAGCAGTGCAATAGCTGCTTTTATCCGAGGTATTTCTACCGAATTGTTGCTGTCGGCAATAACGAACAGATCTGCGACGGTGCATGGCGCAGCTGCTATGACACGCGCCATTTCCGTCAAGTGAATAGCTGAGCCAAATGTCTTATATGCCGTTAGTTCTTCTAACATATGCCCTTATCAACGCCTTAATGTCCTCAGCGCCGAAATCATCAAGAACGTTATCGAATAGCGGGATTGTCGAGCTCTCGACAACACGCATCATCCGCTCTTCTTTTAATGCAAGTCTTTCAC
>CAZRNI010000201.1:931-1927 GCA_964601425.1 uncultured Eubacterium sp.
CCCACCGAGCCCAGCGTTTCCGGGCAGGTGCAATTCATCAACAACTTCGTCAATAGTATCGCGGCATGCCACTTTGTAATACGTAGTTACGATTCCCTCGCCAAGCCCATAACGATGAATTCTATCCCTCGACTGAAGGTATTGAGCGGCGTTGAAACCACGCTCAAGGTACAGAGCCGTATGGCATGCATGATGCAGCGAAATTGATTCTGCTACTGCTGCTGGGTTTGCAATCACGACTCTGAGTGACGATTCAGGGTCGTTGAACTCCCTGATTATCGCCTCTCTAGTATGCTGTGTCTCCTCGTCCTCTTCGCAGTATTCACCAGTTGGTGTACCTCCATAGAGTGTCTTGACCTTGATACCAGCGATTTCCAAGTATCTTTCCATCGTCGCGAGCGTTGATATGAAATGGGTCCATATGATTATCTTTTCTCCACCGGCAAGAGCCTGGTCAATGATGCTCTTTGCCGCCTTGAACTTGGCAGGAACCTCTGTTTTGCTAAACAACCGAATCATCTCGAGCATTTCATCTGGCAAGCTCAAATCGTTATCAGGGTTTGCATGCGCTTTCAAAAGAACCACGGGATTGCTTGCGGCTTGCATCAAGCGGATTATCTTTGCGAATGCACTGCTCCTGATGCGATCGTCTTCCAGATTGCTTCCGATAAGCCCTTCGATGTATAAATACTCTAGCTCGTCGTAAATCTTCCTTTGCAAAGGGCTCATTTCGACAAGCTGCAGGGGTTTGTTATCAACTGGTGGCAAATGCAGGTCCGATTTTCTGATGCGAAGGTAATATGGCTCAATATTCGCAAGCAGCCTTGGAATACGGTCGTCTTCCTCGTCTCGACTCATGTCGGCAAGCTGGTTCACCTGGAAATTCGATACGTTTCTCCGCGGCCAAATGAATTCGAATAGGTTGTAGAGATCCTCGTATCCATTTGGCGCAGGCGTCCCCGTTAAAACAACTCGGGAGTTGGCATGACTCGCAAG
>CAZRNI010000201.1:1937-4956 GCA_964601425.1 uncultured Eubacterium sp.
AGCCCATGTTCCACCAGCAGTGTTCTTGATTTTATGCGCTTCGTCCACCACAAGCATTGCTGAGCACTTGTCAAGAAAAGCGGCAAGATATCGCCTAAGGGAGTCGATTGATCCGTAGCTTACGAGCGTCAAGTCCGCCGGCTCGCCGGATAGCAGGTAGTTCTTCTTGTCTGACAAGCTCATCGTGCCATCGAGCCTGACCACCGTTGGTTTCTTCTCAAAGCACGATTCGTACTCGTCTTCCCATGGCTGGAAACTGCTTAACGGCCCCACAACCATTAATGCGTCAACGTGTTTCCAGTCATTTTCAGGAAGATTGCTCAGATATGCATATGCTCCGTAGACAATGGTCGTCTTTCCTGCTCCAGGAACTGAGAAATTTGCGGCATTCTGAGAGAAGGCTAGATGATATGCCGACAGCAGCTGCAATGGGTATAACTGACGACCAGGAAGATTCTCCGTGACCGATTGCGTAAAGCTTTTGAAGTCATCGGCATCACAATCGTTATTTCGAATCCTCCGGGCTTTCTCGCTGAACTCCGCGAACGCCCTTTGCTCGTCATAAAACTTCTTCAGCACCGTGTCGGCTTTGTCATCGTTCGCGTCTTCGTATCCGCGTTTTGCAAGGGCGTCATGTAATGCGCGAAGCAAGTCAGTCACATCGCGTCCGGCAATGTTGATGCGTAAAGCTTCTGAATCGAAGTTTGGGTCGATGCGCCTGAGCGACATCGCCATCCTGCGGTCTCTGCGCAGCTCGTCAACATCGCCGCCTATCTGGATGTAGTCCTGTCCATCCGGCAGGCTTAACGTTATCTTCTTTGACCCCGCCATCAGCTATTGCCCCAATTCGCGTTTAAGCCTGTAGGTTATCTGGTTAATCTCACGCACGAGATTCCCCACGCTATCGTCGTTCAAGAATCCATCCTGTTCGGTATCGATGCTCTTGAGCAGGTCCCTGACCTTCCTCAGAATCTCTTTCGGTTTGGCGTCATCCATGCGATCATCAAGGCGCCTGACGCTGTATTTCAGGTTGTTCTTGAAACTATCTGATACCTCACCCTTCCATTTGCTGTCTCGCGCCTTTAACACCTCGACTACGTCGATTCCAGCAGGAGCTTCTTCGATTTCTTCTTCGACTGCCTTTTCTTCCAAGGCATCCATTGTTTCGAAGTGGGTATCGCGGAATGATTCCCAAATCGTTTGATCCTGGAATATCGAGCCCTCTTTACTGGGTTTGCAAATACGCCTGAATTCCTTGCCTTCTTGTTCATATCGGATGTAATCGAAGGCGATAAGCTTTAGGTCATCGATGTCCGCATCGGTATATTCCCAGTTAGCCTTTGCAAGCACGGACCTATCCTGCCAATCCTTCAAGCCCTTGCTGAGGGAGAGGAACTGGTCTTCCACTCGGTTAAGCATCGGGTACATATCTTCGTAACCGAGGGTTTCAAGGTACTCATCCATGAGCACCAGCGTGCGCTGCCATTTCCTTACGTCTGCAACGCTTTCGTTCATCATCTTGGCGATTTCGTCGACATCGAAGCCAACGTCGGTGAGATCGCGAACTTTCAGATATTTCTCGATGGGGTTGTAGTCGAGCTTGTCGTCTTCACCCATTTGGTATGTAGTTTCAAGTTGCTGGATATCCCGGGGACCGGCATCCTGCGGAAGTATGATTGCGTTGAAATAGCGGCATTTGTCAACGTCAATCGGCGACCATTTGTGTTTATCGCGCTCCCGATATGCGCGATTCAGGAGCGATGCGCGCCTATTACCATCAATAATTACGCCATCTGCGGTAACTATGCCATGGCGCATTTGCCCATTCTCGACCAGGTCTTCCATGGTCTTTTTGTTTCGCTCAACCTTGGATTCCCAGAGCAGCTTTTCAATGAGTTCGCGATCGGAGTCGTTCTCGGCGTTCAACTCGTGGTGGAGCCTCTCGTAAGCCTTGACTCGCGACGAGATACGCCCGTTATATTTGTTGTAGACGAGTATCTCAAGGGGGATTCTGTAAACCGCCACCCGCTTGGTTTCCCCTTGATAGCGCAGAGCAACTCCTGTTGAAATGGGCTCGCTTTCTTCTATGATTTTCTTCAACTGCTCGCGCCTCTGAGCTTCGTTCATTTCGCCGCCTCCTAGCTTTGCTCGCTGAAACGTTTCGCCATTTCCATACCTATTGCATGCGGCACACCTACCACAAGAGCATTTCCCATGCAGAATGCCCGCCGACCGTCTGTCATCCCCGTGTTTGTCCAACCTTTAGGAAAGCCTTGTAGCTGGTCTAGTTCATCGGGCACAAGCCTTCGATATCGTCCCTCGATTTCAACTATGTGCTTGAAACGAGACGCTCCGGCTCCGCCTTCTCCCGTCAAAATGGTACGAGACGGATTGGTGAGCAGATCGGGGAACGCCATAGTTCCCTCTGAGTAGTGATAGGTGAACTCCACGCCATCCGCACCCTTTTTAGTGCGCTCCTCGCTCTTCGAGCCCTTTAGATAACGCCATTTCTCAAGCTTGTCTTCCGGGACGTAGAACTCCTCTGGCACCTCTTCAGGCGGGACAATGACGTCGCCGAGCGTCTTGCGCTCTCCTTGATAGTCTTCAACTGCATTACATGTGACAACGTGGAGATCCTGCATCGATCCAGCGGTTCCAAAAGGCGACTTTCCCTTTCCGCCAATATTGAACGTTTGCGTTACCACGTAAGGGTCGCCAGGAATATCAACATCGTTGAATGATTCTGGTTTCGTGATAGGTAGTGCAGACGAAATCACGCCATGTTCGATGCGTTCTTTGAGGTTCCACGTTTTGGACGTGAGCTCAGCGTATATGTACACACGCTTACGGCGCTGGCTGAATCCGTACTCTGCGCTATTCACAACACGCCATTCCACTGAGTAACCCAGATCGGCCAAACACGACAAAATGATTGCGAAATCCCGTCCACGTTGAGGTGCTGGGCTTTTAAGACGACGGTCGACGTTCTCAAGCAGAACGTATCGCGGCTCCTTTAAGT
>CAZRNI010000202.1:0-4944 GCA_964601425.1 uncultured Eubacterium sp.
CATCAGCAGTTTCAAAATCGAGGGCAGAATGAAGACCGCGCTTTATGTTGCGACGGTTGCGCGGACGTATAGAAAAGCGATCGATGACTATCTCCGGGATCCGGCGCTTTATGAGGCGCATTTACCGTGGTACAGAGAGCAGATCGCGAGCGGGACGTTCCGCAATTTTACAACCGGATTTTTCTTTGGAAAACCGACGGATGAAGATCAGATCTATGACAACAATACGTATGTTACAACATACCGCTATCTCGGTGCGGTTGAGCGGATTGATGAAAATGGTTTTGCTGTGATTACGCAGAAAAACAAGTTTTCCAAGGGAGATTTGCTGGAAGTGATGCAGCCTGACGGGAGCAATCAGGAGCGGGCAGTCCGCGCGATTTACGATGCGGAGGGAAATGAAATGGAGTCCTGTCCGCACCCGCAGCAGGAGCTGCATATAGACCTCGGCATGCAGCCGGCACAGTATGACATCCTGCGCTGCAGGGCATAACAGAAAGTAGTTTTAATCGTTATGGAATCATTTATTACTGCAGTAAATACTGTTCTGCCGTTTGTTTTGTATCTGGCATTCGGATACGGCGTGAAACAGCTGGGGCTGACAGATGAAGCATTTTTGAAAAAACTGAACCGGATGGTATTTCAATGCTTTTTTCCGGTAATGATGTTCAGCAATGTCTATCATATTGAAGCACTGGATGAAATCCGGATCTCATATGTGCTCTTTGCGCTGCTCAGTCTGCTGCTGCTGATTGTATTGCTTATTATTCTGGTGCCCCGCTTTGTAAAAGAAAATCCCCGGTGCGGCGTTGTGATTCAGGGAATCTACCGCAGTAATATTGTGTTGTTCGCCCTGCCGATGACAGAAAGTGTATTTGGCAAAGAAGGTGTCGGTACGGCGTCTGTGCTGGTTGCAATTATCGTTCCGGTGTATAATCTGGCAGCGGTAATTATTCTGGAGATGTTTCATCAGAGGGAGCTGGCAGCATCCGAGGGCAGTGTTTCCGGATCAGCCGCGGGACATGTCAGTCCGGCGGTTCTGATCAGAAATGTGCTGACCAATCCGCTGATTGTAGGCGCGATTGTTGGCGGGGTGTTTCTCTGGCTGGGGATCCGTCTGCCGCATGCAATCGAGCAGCCTGTACAGGCAATTGCAAATATGACGACACCGCTGGCGCTGTTTATTCTCGGCGGCACGCTTCGTTTTGCGGCGATTGGACCAAATCTCAAATATCTGGTTCCGACACTGGCTGTCAAGATGCTTCTGCTGCCGCTGATAATAACCATTTTTGCGACACAGCTTTCGATGACTCCCGTTGAGCGATTTGTTCTTTTGGTAATGTATGGATCTCCGACAGCCGTCTCATCTTATGCAATGGCTGAGAATATGGGCGGAGACGGAGAACTCGCAGGCCAGATCGTTGTAATCGGAACGGTCGTTTCGGTCTTTACATTGTTTGGCTGGATTTTTCTGTACGGACAGATGGGAATGCTGTAAAGTTACATAAAATTAATAATTGACATAAAGCCTCCGCGAGGGTATTATGTAGTTACATAATCCGTGCTACATAATATTTTTTCGGAGGCTATATGTTTTGCAGAATTCATTCGTCCGCAATTTTCGGCGTAGAGGCGCTGCCTGTTGCTGTCGAAGCTGACGCGAGCAGCGGACTTCCCGTTTTTTCTATTATTGGATATGTATCCTCCCAGGTGCGGGAGGCGCAGGACCGTGTGCGCGCAGCGATGCGTTCCTGCGGGATCAGCCTGCCGCCGGTCCGGCTGACGGTTAATCTTGCACCCGGGGATCTCCGCAAGGACGGCACGCGGTTTGATCTGCCGATTGCGGCGGCAGTCCTCGGTGCGATTGGCGCGATTGATCCGCTTATATTATCAGAGGCGATGATTCTGGGTGAATTGCGCCTTGACGGCAGGGTGGAGCGGATCAATGGTGTGCTGCCCGGAGTTTTGTGTGCAAAGGAGAAGGGATGCAGCGTCTGTATCGTGCCGGAGGACAATCGGCTGGAAGCTGAGATTGTGCGTGGGATTCGCGTGGTAGGAGTCCGCAATCTGTCAGACCTCATCTGCTATGCGCGCGGAGAATGGGATGGGACAAAAGACACACATGCTTCTGAAATAAGTGAAGTCAGCGGGGAGGGGGCGCACGCAGCAGCTGTGTGTTCCGATCAAGGGATCAGGACAGAAAAAGAAGAGCTGCCGCAAACTAGTGAACCGGACTTTGCGGATATCCAGGGACAGGAATCTTTGAAACGGTGTGCGGTAATCGCGGCAGCAGGATTTCACAATCTTTTGATCTCCGGACCGCCGGGTGCGGGGAAATCCATGGCGGCACAGCGGATTCCGTCAATTCTACCGGCGCTAACGCAGGATGAGCAGCTGGAAATCACAAAGCTTTACAGCATAGCCGGACTTTTGCCTTCTGACAGGCCGCTGTTAAAGACAAGGCCTTTTCGAAGTCCGCACCACTCGCTGACGCCGGCCGCACTGTGCGGCGGCGGCCGGATTCCGCAGCCGGGAGAGGTTACACTTGCGCACCGGGGTGTTTTATTTCTGGATGAACTCCCGGAAATGAAGCGGGAGACGATTGAATTGCTGCGTCAGCCGCTGGAAGATCATCACATTACCATTTCCAGAATCGGCGGGACGTTTGATTATCCCGCGGGTTTTTTGCTGGTCGCCGCGATGAATCCCTGTCCGTGCGGTTATTTCCCGGACAGGAGCAAATGTCAGTGTTCCCTGACGGAAATCGGGCAGTACAGACGAAAAATCAGCCATGCCATGATGGAGCGCATCGACCTGCACTGTGAAGTAAAGGCGGTATCCTATCGCGAACTGATCGGAGATGCAGCGAAAAAAGGCGTGAGCAGGTATGAAGATTCTGCACATATGCGCGGCCAGGTGGAGGCTGCGGTAAAAATTCAGGCAGAGCGTTATCGCGGCACCGGAATTCATTTCAACAGTGAGCTGCAGGCGGCGCAGATTCACAGGTACTGTCCGGTGACGCCCGAAGGGAATCAGACACTGCAGGAAGCTTACGAGACGCTGGGTCTCTCGGCACGGGGGTATCATCATATCCTGCGCGTGGCGAGAACCATTGCAGATCTGGACGGGAGTGAAGTGATCGGAGAGGGGCACGTCAGTGAGGCAATTATCTGGCGGAACGGAGATTAATTAGTTTGATCTTTGTGAGAATCAACATTCCATCGCAGACACGCTTTCGCTCGCTCAGATTCGCAGCGGTACTAAGCTTCACAAGTCAAAGACTTGCTCAGCAAGTACCGGCGATCTTCGGACGGTCTGCTCATGGAATTGTTGATTCCAGAAGCGGGAAGAGGCTGAGAAAGGGATTGAGAATGGACGGGATGAAGGTGATCAGGCGGGGAGAAGCGGGATATCCGGCGCAGCTCCTTCCGTATGAACGTATGCCGGAGGAATTGTACGTGATCGGGAAGTTTCCGGATCCGGACCGGCCGGCGGTTGCGATTGTAGGGGCGCGTAAGTGCAGCCATTACGGGTGGCAGGAAGCGTTTCGCTTTGGAGAGGTGCTGGCAAGGGAAGGCATACAGATTATCAGCGGGATGGCGCTCGGATGTGATGCGGCGGGACATGCCGGTGCGCTGAAGGCCGGCGGCAGTACATTTGCGGTGCTCGGATGCGGAGCAGATATATGCTACCCGCTGTCAAACCGGAATTTATATGAACAGATTCCGGCTGCCGGCGGTATTATTTCCGAGTATGAGCCGGGTGCGCCGGCGGTTGGCTGGCATTTTCCGATCAGGAACCGCATTATCAGTGCTTTTGCGGATATTGTTCTGGTTGCTGAAGCGCGAAAGAAAAGCGGATCGCTTATTACGGTGGAATACGCACTGGAACAGGGAAAAAGTGTCTATGCGATTCCGGGAAGAAACCGGGATCCGTTTAGTGCGGGCAGCAATCAGCTGATCGCACAGGGAGCGGGGATCGCAGCGTCTCCGGAACTGCTGCTGGAGGAACTCAAAGCGATGCGGATCCGCAGAAAACCGGTCCCCGCGGAGCGGGAACACGCCGCACAAATACTGCAAAATCTGCGGGAATCAGAAAAGGGACGGGAGGAGACGGCCGGTGAGGCAATCTCTTCGGAGAGACTGCGGGAAATCTCCGGTGACCCGGCGTTCATCAGACTGGCAGACGCACTGGATTTTGATGAAAAAAACGTTTATACACTTGCGGAAGCGGCCGGATGTACACCGGCTGAAGCAGGAAAATATCTTCTTATGCTTTGCAGGGCGGGCGCTGCACGTGAAGTCCTGACGGGATATTTTTGCAGAATGTAAGAACACGCAGCATAACCCGGGACAAGCCGGCCGGCGGTTGGACTTTCTGATCGATATATGCTATGTTCTAGATAAGAATAGTCAGCTGCTGAAATATGAGGAGGCGAGGATGTTATGAGTAAAATGCTGGACAGAGCAAAAGAACTGCGGGCAGATGAAACCAAACATTATAATTGTGCACAGGGCGCGCTTGTTCCCTTTGCTGAGGCAAAAGGAATTGATCCGGAGACGGCTTATCAGATTGCGGGAAATTTCGGCGCCGGCATGAAACGGGCGGCCACCTGCGGCGCGGTTACCGGTGCGCTGATGGCGCTGGGACTCTACGGCGTTGAAGATCCCGCAGTGATTTCAGAGTTTTACCGCCGCTTGAAAGAAAACCACCAGGGATGTCTCGAGTGCGGTGATCTTCTGCGTATCAATAAAGAAAACGGCGGCAATAAAAAAACGCACTGCGACAACATGGTGTACGAGTGCGTTTCTCTGGTCGAGGAACTTTTGAAGAAATAAAGGCCTCATGTATCAATGATTTCTTCCGGGGACCGCTATATTAAGGACAAATCAATTTAATATTATTATAAGAAATCGCATCCAGATACTTCTTCTCCGGCTCCCG
>CAZRNI010000203.1:0-2984 GCA_964601425.1 uncultured Eubacterium sp.
GAGGAACTGGAAGAACTTCTGCGGGAGCTTCGCCTGAAAACGCCGGATGAGATCAAACGCTATCAGAAGATCATCGGAAACAAGGATGCAATCCTTGCCGATGCACAGGAAAAAGCAGATCAGATTATCCGCGCGGCGCAGGAACAGGCACAGAATATGATCTCAGAGACAGAGATTATGAAGCAGGCATACGGTCAGGCCAATGCGACGATCAGTGCGGCAAATGAAGAGGCACAGGGGATTGTTGACAATGCTGATCAGGATGCTGCAAATATCCGTATGAGTGCAATTTCGTACACAGACGAGCTTCTCAGCAATTTATCAGCAATTATGACAAATACGCTGGATGAAGCTGCCAGCACGTTCAGTGAATTTTCAGCGGTTCTCAAGGATTATCGTGATGTTGTGAATGAGAATAAGCAGCAGCTGGCACCGATGGAGCAGCAGGTATCTGCGTCTGCAAATATTGAGGTGCAGGATGAAGCTGTGTATGAGGATGCAGCAGAAGAAGAGGTTTCTGAAGAAGAAGTATATGAAGAAGAGTAATCAGTAATCAGTAATGGAGCGCATCCGCTGTATGCGGGTGCGCTTTTTCGATGTACAGGAAGTGCGGACGGGAATCACCAACAGTCTGGGGACACATTTCTATACTGAAGCTGCGCCGGAGGCGTTTTTTATGAAAGGACAAAAAGGGGAATACGGCTACATAAAACGTCAGAAACGAGTCCGTCTGATACGGACCGTTCTGTTTTTTGTGCTGGCATTTACCGTGTTTTTTGTGGGTGTATATTTAAACCATGGAGATAAGCGCAGTATTTATACAGTGATAGCGATGGTCGGCGTGATCCCGGCGGCAATGGCAGCTGTCAGTGCCATTATGATCTGGCTGCGGCCCTCAATGGATGCGCAGCTGTATCAGGAAATCAGCACGGTATCCGGCAACCTGCAGATGCTTTATGAGCTCTTTTTGACAACCCGGGAGAAAAATCTTTATCTTGACGCTGTCATGATCAACAAAGATCAGGTCCTGTGTTATACCCATGAGACAGTATCAGCTTCAGATCTGCATTTTTTTGAGGAACACATTACCAGATCGCTTCGCACTTCCGGTTTAAAACGAAGTGTCAAAATATTTGAAAGCAACAATAAGAGACAGTTCTTATCCCGGATTGAACTCCTGAATGACCGGCACCCGCAGGAATCGGATACAGATTATCTTGTGCGCACCGCAATGCTTGCCATTGCGCTGTGAAGACAGTGAGACATGAAAGAAATCGTCATAAATGAACGCACGGCAGGCCAGCGGCTGGATAAGTTCCTTCAGCGTTATCTTCCTGCGGCGGGAACAGGCTTTTTGTATAAGATGCTCCGCAAAAAAAATATTGTGCTGAATGACAGCAAAGCGACAGGAAAAGAAGTTTTAAGATCTTCCGATGTTGTAAAGATCTATTTTTCGGAGGAGACGCTGCGGAAGTTTATGGGCGGTGCTGCAAAACAGAAAACATCTTCTTCTGTGCCGGATGCGGTTTTGCCGGAAACGTGGATTGTCTACGAAGACGATGATTTGATTGCCGTAAACAAACCGGCGGGTATACTATCTCAGCCATCCTGTTCCGGCGAGCTGTCGCTCGTAGAATATTTACGAGGATATTTAAAGGACATTGATCCGCATTATTATAAAGTCGGACCGGCAAACCGTCTGGATCGGAATACAAGCGGTCTGGTATTGGCGGCAAAGCATCTGGCGGCTGCGCAGCATCTGACAGAATGGATCCGCACGAGGATGATCAGAAAATATTATCTTGCGCTGGTGTCGGGAATTGTCCGGGAACCGGTGCTGCTGGATGGATATCTGCAGCGCGACAGACAGGCAAACAAATCCAACATTACACCGGGATCGGCTGCAAAAGTACCGCCCGGAAAAAAAACAGTACCGAAAAACGGTCTGCAGCCGGTAAAAACAAAGATTATTCCGCTGCTGCAGACGCAGGATGATATGCCTGTCACACTTCTTCTGGTAGAACTGATTACGGGGAGAACGCATCAGATTCGTGCGCATCTTGCATCAATCGGGCATCCGATTGTCGGAGACAGAAAGTATGGAACAGCAGAACTGAACCGGAGCGCAGAGCAGCGATACGGACTGACAAGGCCGTATCTTCACGCGTGGAAAGTTGTTTTTCCGGATGACGCCTGTGTACCCGGAAATCTCCGGGGCAGAGTGATTACTGCACCGGTTCCGGAGGATATCAGGAACATTTGCTCTGTTCCCGGGGATATTCTGCCAAAAATATAAAAACATTCAAAGAGGTACCTATGACAGAGAAAGAGAACAAGAATAAGGAACATACAGTTATGCGCGAGGTAATCGGAGACATTATTATGGTTGCGGTTGTGATTCTGGCTGTGTTCCTGCTCGAAAAATTTGTCTTGCTGAATGCAAAAATACCTTCCGAGTCAATGCAGAATACGATTATGGTCGGCAACCGTATTTTCGGAAGCCGTCTTTCCTACAGAGAAGAAGGACCGGAACGGTATGACATTGTAATTTTCAAATATCCGGATGATTAAAGTCAGCTGTTTATTAAGCGGGTAATAGGTCTGCCGGGGGATGAGATTGATATTCATGACGGCTATGTGTATGTAAACGGATCAGAAACGCCGTTGACAGACAGCTTCTGTCCGGAACAGGGAGTGACAGAAGAGGGATATCTGGATTATCCGCTGACGGTTCCCGACGGCTGCTATTTTATGCTTGGCGACAACCGCCTGCACTCAAAAGATTCAAGGTATTGGGATGAGCCGTTTGTGGAGAAGGATAAAATTCTGGCCAAAGCGGTACTCAGATACTGGCCGCTGAATAAGCTGGGCACACTGAAGCATGGGATGGACGATTACACGAATCCATGAATGATGATCAACATTCCAACGCAGGCGCGCTTACGCTTGCTCGAATTCACAGCGGTACATAAGCTTCGCAAGTC
>CAZRNI010000203.1:2994-4911 GCA_964601425.1 uncultured Eubacterium sp.
AGGAGAGAATAATATGGGAACGTGGGGGACGTGGGGCCTTAGAGGCTCGCTTCTTGAGGAAATGGTTAATATGACCAATGAGAGCTACCGTGCAAATGGACTCGCGCTGATCCAGAAAGTTCCGACGCCGATCACGCCGATCCGGATTGATAAAGAGAGCCGGCATATTACTCTGGCTTATTTTGATCAGAAGAGCACGGTGGATTATATCGGAGCCGTTCAGGGCGTGCCGGTATGCTTTGATGCAAAAGAGTGTAAAACAGATTCGTTTCCGCTTGCCAATATACATCCGCATCAGATTGACTTTATGGAGCAGTTTGAAAAACAGCAGGGGATTGCTTTTCTGCTGCTGTATTTTTCTGCAAGAGATACTTTTTACTATCTCCGCTTATCAGAACTGCAGATTTATCTGCAGCGTGCGGAAGACGGCGGACCGAAGCGGTTCTACTATGAGGAATTAAATCCGGCGTGGTTTCTTTCTCCGAAGCGGGGAATTCAGATTCCTTATCTGGAGCAATTGCAGATGGATCTGAACGAGCGGGATTGATCTGAAAAAACTGCGTTTATGAAACAGAAAAACAGATTAATAGGTTGACAAGTTTGTTTTACGTGATAACATGGTAGCGTGTTAGCGAACTAAAGTGCAGAGAGTCAGTTAGTCAGAAACGAAGGAGTGTTTCCATGAATCATTTGATCCATACGCCCGAAGGTGTAAGAGATATTTTTGGCAGGGAATGTGATAAAAAAAGATATCTGGAGCGTAAAATTGAGAAGAAATTCCGTTCCTACGGATACCAGTCCGTTGAGACGCCGTCGTTTGAATTCTCAGAAGTGTTTTCCGGTGAAATCGGTACGACGCCTATGAAAGAGATGTACCGTTTTTTTGACCGGGACGGCAATATGCTGGTACTTCGTCCGGATTTTACGCCTTCTGTTGCGCGTCTCGTTTCGATGTATTTTGCTGAAGAGACAGGTCCTCTGCGTCTCTGCTATCATGGAAGAATTTTTCAGAACAACAGCAGCTATCAGGGACGCCTTAAGGAAGAGACGCAGATGGGCGTTGAGCTGTACGGAGATGAGGGACCGGAAGCGGATGCCGAGATGATATCACTGGTTGTGTCTGTAATGCGGGATGCGGGACTTCCCGATTTCCAGATCAGTCTCGGACACGTGGATTATTTTCAGTCACTTGCGAATGAGGCCGGCATGGACTCTGAAACACAGAAAAAACTGCGGCACCTTCTGACAATCCAGAATAAATTCGGTGTGCAGGAGCTGGTATCAGAGCTTCATCTGCGCGATGATCTGCAGAAGGCATTTTGTTCGATCCCTGAACTTTACGGCGATGTCAGTGTCCTGGAGCGTGCACAAAAACTGACAGCTAACAGAACAGCCCGTGAAGCGTGTGAACGTCTGATGCGGATCTATGATATTCTTCAGGCATATGGATGTGAGAATTATGTGACATTCGACCTCGGAATGCTGACAGCTTATCGCTATTATTCCGGCATTATTTTCCAGGCATATACATATGGCACAGGTGATGCCATCATCAAAGGCGGCCGGTATAATCTGGTAGAGCACTTTGGGCAAAGAGCGGCGGCAGTCGGTTTTACAACAGAGATTGATGCGCTGCTGATGGCAATTGAACGCCAGAATATTGCACTGCCGATCGCAGATATCAAGACAATGGTTTTGTATCCGGATTACCTGGAGACGGATGCAATCCGTTTTGCAGAAGCGCACAGAAGCAAAGGTATGGATGTTGCCTGCGTGCGGTTCGAGGCAGGCAGAGAACTGGATGATTACCGGGCCTATGGAGAGCGCAATCAGTTTGGAGGGATCATATATTTCAGGTCAAAAGACGAGCGCTACGCAATTAATCTGCAGACAAAAGAAGTCGAAGAGCTTCCGGTC
>CAZRNI010000204.1:0-4896 GCA_964601425.1 uncultured Eubacterium sp.
TCCAAGATCGGCATCGGCGATACAGTCGAAGGTACTGTCAAGAACATTACAGACTTCGGTGCATTTATCGATCTGGGCGGCGCAGACGGACTGCTGCATATCTCCGAGATGTCCTGGGGCCGCGTAGACAATCCGAAGACCTTCCTGAAGGTCGGACAGCAGCTGAAGGTTCTTGTTAAGGATATCAAGGGCGACCGTATTGCACTGTCCCTGAAGTTCCCGGAGGAGAATCCGTGGGCAAATGCTGATGAGAAGTATGCAGTCGGAACATCTGTTGTCGGCAAGGTTGCACGTATGACAGACTTCGGTGCATTCATCGAGCTGGAGCCGGGCGTTGACGCACTTCTTCATGTCTCTCAGATTTCCAGAGAGCATGTTGAGAAGCCGTCAGATGTCCTGACAGTCGGACAGGAAATCTCTGCGAAGATCGTTTCCTTCAATGCTGATGACAAGAAGATCTCCCTTTCTATGAAAGCAATGGAGACAGACGCAGCTCCGGCTACCACATCTCTCGCTGATGAGATGCCGGCTGAATTTGCTGAGGAAGCAGAAGAAGCAGTCGAGGAAGCTCCGGCAGTTGAAGAAGCAGCTGTTGAAGAAGAGGCTCCGGCTGAGGAATAAACAGAATAACTATGTAGTGACAGGCGGTTCTCGTAAGGGGACCGCTTTTCATTTTCTGTTTCTGATGAAAATCCTGTATATCTCAGTGTGAGATGCCCCGCTTCTATAGGCGGCGGGCAGCAGGCAAGTCTCGCGAGCGAGACTTGAACTTGTCTTACTGCATATCTTACTAAGACAAAGAACCGAATAAAACAAAGGACGACAGAAGAAACAACATAAGGAACCACGGGCAGGCATCATGAAAGGACAGACAAGTATGGTACTGGGAAATAAAATTGCTGGAAGACGGCGCGAATTACACATGACACAGGAAGAACTGGCCAATGCGGTTGGCGTCAGCCTTCACGCAGTCGTCTGCTGGGAGAATGACTGGAATCTGCCGGATGTGGACAAAATCCATGCGATTGCACGGGCGCTGGATATGAGCATGGTACATCTGATCGGCGGTACAGAAGACGAATATGAATGGAACCTCAGGGATCAGATGTTTTCGGATGTGCATATGTTTACCCGGCTGAAAACAATCGCAGAGATGAATGCACTTCGCCAGACTTACAAGGCGCTGTACTATGTCAGAGAGCAGCACCGGTATCAGTTCCGGAAAAAAACAAAATTCTCAAATAAGAAGGTTCCCTATATTACACATCCGCTGATGATGGCCTGTCATGCACATTCCATGGGAATCGATAACGATGAAATTCTGGCGGTAATTCTTCTGCACGATGTCTGCGAGGACTGCGGGATTGCAGCAGAAGATCTGCCGTTTTCTGATACAATCCGGGAGGCGGTCGGTCTTCTGACAAAAAACGACCGCGGACAGATGACGAAGGAAAAGTATACAGAGATCTACTACCGGAATCTCGGAGAAAATAAAATCGCTGCATTGACGAAGGTCATTGACCGATGCAACAATGTATCTACCATGGCGCTCGCATTCAGCAGAGAAAAGCTGCGCGAGTACATTGACGAGACGGAGCAGTATGTGATCCCGCTCCTGACAAAGATCAAACGGGAGATCCCGGAGTACAACAATGCGGTATTTCTGATCAAGTACCAGATGCTCAGTGTTCTGGAGAGCCTGAAGGCGATGCTGATGGAAATGTAATCAAATGCAGCCAGAGCGTCTGAAAGATTAAACAACTGCAGATCAAACTGCTGTCTTATCTTTTATTTTAGTCGACCTGCCGGATACGGATCATGGTACACTCGTGAGATTTCAGGGTGCACCGGACAGCAAGTGATCCGTCGGATTTCTTTCGGTAAATAAGCTGTTTGGGAACGGAGACTGCGTTAATATAGGAAAATGTTTCTGGATTCATTGATTCAGGGCGCCCCATCTCCACCCAGGTGTCATAGGAACTGCCGTGTTCTCTGGAAATCATATGCTGTTCGATTTCGTAGGTACCCGCCTCCAGTGCTTCAAGAAGAAACAGGCCCTGGAAAAGAAGATAATGTGCTGCGGCTGTCTGCAGCAGAAACGGGCCGGCTGTTTTACAGGAAAATCAGATGTCTATTGTCGGAGGTCTCACAGTCAGACGGTTCACAGTCAGATGGCCTGCAGAAAATCGAGCAGATACGCTTTCATGGCTGTATCCTCTGTGTTGTCTCTGATGATGGAAGTATGAACCCAGGAAATCTTATCCTTTCGGTTCATTTTGAAAAGTGGTGAAAACCGCTCCTGCATCTGTGGGAGAAAGCATCCTGCAGCACGCTGGTAACAGGTATCTGCCGTCGCTTTTTTCCGGTGCGCGGAATCAACAAATGTTCCGACACTCTTATGGATCGCCATGTCCTCGACGGGAAGGTAGTAATAGCTCTAATACTCTGTAAAATAGTGGAGCAGTTCACCTTCGTATACCGGAATGGTGAGGACTGCGCTGCTTTTTTCTGCGCGCAGCGTGCAGTGTTCATTTTCGGTACAGAACGGTGCCGGGAGAGGAGCGGAGAGTGTCAGCACGGCAGTCAGGACCGGTGCACCGCCGGCCCTGTCGTAGGCGGGAACGGGGGGATCTTCATCAAATGATATTTTTGTGATCTGGAATTCGCCGCCGAACAGTTTCCGGTATGCATTTACACCGGCGCAGACGAGCAGCAGATTTCGAACATCTTCATAATTATGCAGCCAGAGACAGTCCAGAAGTGCCTCATCACCGGTGCGAAGATAGTTCTGATAGACTTCAATCAGTTCGCCGCCTGTAAAACAGTCGTCACGCGGAAGGCCGAAGCAGACTTCCAGATCGCGCTGCTTCAGAGAAGCTGTGTGCAGAAGTTTTTTGTAAGGACGGATTTCCTGGTAGAGATCCCGGCTCTGCAAAAAAGGATTCTGTAAAGATTCGTCTTTGAGCCCGGGGAAATCTGTCTCGATACCGGAAAGCGGATCTGTGATTCCATAAAACTGATACTTGTTGTGCAGATATGGGATATCAAAGGTTGTGCCGTTGTAATGCACCAGCGTATCCCATATACGTTCCTGAAGAAAGACGGAAAACTGTTCCAGCAGTTCTTTTTCCTCGCCCGGTTTTTCCAGAAACCACTGCTGCAGGATCCAGCCGCATGGATGTTTTTGTTCCTGTTCTGATATCGGACTGTTCATCTCATTCTTCGATGTATCTGCAGACAGCACAGCTGCTTCATTTTTATCATAATAAGCACAGCCGATCAGATACAAATGGGATGTCCGCCAGGAGAGACCGGTCGTCTCAATGTCAAAAAAAACAGATGTCTTTGACAAATTCTCAGGTATATGGAATATTGTATTTTTAAAGATACAAGATTTGCGCAATTTCATACAAATATAGGCTCCAAAAGTATGTTATACTGTACAATATGCAAAGACTATCGTAACATAGTAGATATTAAAATGCTAGGAGGTAACGAAAGATGGGACTGCTGACATTTAAAGGCGGCATCCATCCGAATGATGGAAAAGCACTGGCAAAAGACCAGGCGATCCGTCCTGCTGAAGCAGGGGATAAGCTGTACTTTTCCATTTCGCAGCATATCGGTGCTCCGGCAAAACCGGTCGTTGAGAAGGGTGACCACGTCAAACGCGGACAGGTCATCGCGGAAGCGGGCGGCTTTGTTTCTGCACCGGTCTTTTCTAGTGTGTCCGGCACAGTTGCCGGCATGGAAAAGATGCGTATGCCTGCAGGAAATCTGATGGATTGTATTGTCGTCGAGAATGACCACGCAAACGAGGAGATCAGCTACGAGCCGGCAAAAGACTGGCGCGCACTCTCGAAAGAGGAGGTGCTCGGACGCATCAAGGATGCAGGCGTAGTAGGTATGGGAGGCGCAGGTTTCCCGACCCATGTAAAACTGTCCCCGAAGGACCCGTCTGCAATTGATTATATCCAGATCAACGGTGCTGAGTGTGAGCCGTATCTGACCAGTGACTACCGCATGATGCTTGAGCATCCGGAAAAGATCGTTGAGGGCCTGCAGATCATGCTGAGTCTGTTCCCGAAGGCAAAGGGCCAGATTTGTGTAGAGGCAAACAAGATGGACTGTGTCGAGAAACTGCAGAAGGCAGCTTCCGGCGATTCCAGCATCGAAGTACGCGTCATGAAGACAAAATATCCGCAGGGCGCAGAGCGTATGCTGATTTTTGCAAACACAGGACGTGCGATCAACTCCAAAATGCTTCCGGCTGATGCAGGATGTATCGTAGACAACATTGCGACAGTCGCAGCGATTCATGATGCGGTTGTCCTTGGCAAGCCGCTGATGGAACGTGTAGTCACAGTGACAGGCGACGCGGCAAATCAGCCGGGCAACTTCATGACCCCGACCGGCATGCTGTTCTCAGAACTGATCGAGCAGGCAGGCGGTCTGAAGGATGATTTCGAGAAACTGATCGCCGGCGGCCCGATGATGGGATTTTCTGTATTCAGCACCAATATCCCGGTTACAAAGACATCAGGCGGTATCCTGGCGATGGCACATGATGATGTTGCGGCATCTGAGCCGTCGGCATGCATCAACTGCGGACGTTGTGTCGAAGCCTGTCCGGAGCATCTGATTCCGACCAGACTGGCACAGTTTGCTGATAACAGCAAGATGGATGAATTCCGTGCAAACGATGGTATGGAGTGCTGCGAGTGCGGCTCCTGTTCCTATGTCTGTCCGGCGAAACGCCAGCTTGCACAGTCGATTAAATCCATGCGTAAGATGTGCCTGGCAGCGGCTGCAGCAGCCAGAGCAAAGAATTCAGTACAGGGGGAAAGAAAAGAATTGCATGAAAATTTCAGGTTTCAACTTCCCCGCATAGCCGCT
>CAZRNI010000205.1:0-4142 GCA_964601425.1 uncultured Eubacterium sp.
GGATCTTCTGATGCGGTTCTGCGCAGTGGACAGTGAATCAAAACATGTACCCGGGAACCGGCAGGTCGTGGACATGGCGCGGGAGGTTCTTGCAGAGATTCCGGGCATCGAGATGGAAGAAATCTTTTACGAGGGAACCGGCGCACATCTGATCGCACGGATTAAGCCGGAACATCCGAAGGGAAAAATCCTGATCAATGCCCATCTGGATACGGTTTTTCCTGTCGGCTACGCGGCGCAGTACCCGCCGTATATCGATGATGAGCAGTGGCTGCACGGCCTCGGCAGCGGTGACTGCAAGGCGGGATTTGCGGTATCTGCATATGCAGTAAAAATCGCGGCAGAGCTGGGTTTGCTGCCGGAAAATGAAATTGTTCTGATGTATACCTGTGATGAAGAAATCGGCTCGCCGACGGCCAGCGAAGTCTTTAAGCAGGAGGCAGAGGGCGCAGAATGTGCCTTTGTCTTTGAAAGCGCGATTAAAACAGAAAACGGATACGGCATTGTTACGCAGCGGGACGGAGTTGTACTCGGTGCGCTGGATATTAAGGGCGTTGAGGCACATGCGGGCGGCGCATATCTGCAGGGACACAGTGCCGTCAAAGAACTCGCGCATAAAATTCTGAAGTACTATGCGTTTAACGATTATGAGCGGGAGATTTTCTATAATGTAGCCCCGATCCGCGGGGGCCGTCCAAATGGAATCGTTGCGGGCGATGCACACATGGAATTCTGTGTTGCCGGAATTCCGACCAACGACACCTTCCCGGAGGTAGAGGCGAATATTGAATCGCTTGCGGCCTCCAATGAGGATCCGGTCTGTGAGACGACCGTGGAACATCATATCCTGTTTCCGGCACTGGAGCGGGATGAGAGAAGCGGAAAAGCATTTGACCTGGCAAAGCGTGC
Organism: uncultured Eubacterium sp.; assembly: GCA_964601425.1. Taxonomy (GTDB): domain Bacteria; phylum Bacillota; class Clostridia; order Lachnospirales; family Lachnospiraceae; genus CADBRN01. The sequence goes on from CAZRNI010000205.1 coordinate 910, forward strand.
CGGAGAAAAAATCGGCATGAAGCTGGAGGAAACAAGTGGTCCGACGGCGACAGATGCATGCTGGCTTTGTTACTATGGCGTTCCGACAATTGATGCACTTGGGCCGGTGCAGAGCGGCATGCATACGACAGAGGAAAAGCTTCTGCTGCTAACGATACCGGATAAAACAGCATTGTTTGCAGTTATGCTTGGAATGATGCAGGAAGAAGAATAAAACGGAGAAGAGTTATATTTATGCGGTTTTTGAGAGAAGAAATGCGTCTTTATGCAGTGACAGACAGACGATGGCTCGGCGGCAGATCCCTTTATGATGCAGTTAGAGATGCATTAGACGGCGGCGTGACGCTGGTGCAGCTCAGAGAGAAGGATCTGGATCCGGAAGCGTTCCGGAAAGAAGCATCTGAAATCAGAGATCTCTGTGCCTCCCGCGGCGTACATCTGCTGATCAATGACAATGTAGAACTGGCATGCGAAATCAATGCGGACGGCGTACACATCGGACAGGATGATATGGATGCTGCAGAGGCGAGAAAGCTGCTGGGACCCGATAAAATTATCGGCGTAACAGCAAAAACGGTTGAACAGGCACGCAGCGCGGAGCTGGCCGGCGCAGACTATCTGGGGGTCGGTGCGGTATTCCCGACAGAGTCAAAAAAAGATGCGCGTCGGATTACCATCGAGCAATTGAAGAGAATTACACATGCTGTTTCCATACCGGCAGTTGCGATCGGAGGTATTACGGCCGGAAACGTCGCAGAGCTGAAAAACACCGGAATTGCCGGGATTGCAGTTGTCAGTGCCCTTTTTGCCGAACCACACATAAAGGATGCCGCGAGAAAACTCAGAAAGATTGCAGACGATCTGTAAAGTTGCCGGCACATCCTCAAAAAACAGTTTACAGGGCGCGATTCCTGTGTTATAGTAACTCGGTACGTAATTAGCTGTGGTTCAGGGTCAGGATTCTCCGACCGGCTCTTAATCACAGGTGTATGATCAGACAGGAGGAATTATCATGATCGCAAAAGAGAAAAAAGAAGCAATTATCAAAGAGTACGCAAGAACAGAAGGCGACACAGATTCACCTGAGGTTCAGGTTGCGATTCTGACAGCACGCATCAACGAGCTGACAGAGCATCTGAAAGCAAACCACAAGGATCATCATTCCAGACGCGGTCTGCTGAAGATGGTTGGTAAGAGACGTGGTCTTCTTGACTATCTCAAGGAGAAGGACATTGAGCGTTATCGTTCTCTGATTGAGCGTCTCGGCATTCGTAAATAATTGTAAAAATAGGGCGGATCGACCATCCGCCCTGTGATTGTTTTTACTCAAAGGTTTATCTCAGTGTAAGATGAACCTTGCAAAGTCCCGCCGCGGCGGGATCTGGTATCGGAGAAGCAGGAAGAAAACAGACGATTATTGTAGACGAGAGAAGAAAGACGAAAGACGAAAGAAGAACGAAGAAGACGAGGAGAAGAGAAGAATGGCAGAAATGAAGACATTTGCAGAGAAGCTGGTAAAAGATTACAAGACTTACACGATGGAGCTGGCAGGCAGAACCCTCTCCGTTGAGATCGGGAAGGTCGGTCTGCAGGCAAACGGCTGTGCATTTATGAAGTACGGCGATACAACTGTACTGTGCACAACGACCGCATCTGATAAGCCCAGAGACGGTATTGATTTCTTCCCGCTGTCCGTAGACTATGAAGAGAAAATGTATGCTGTCGGCAAGATTCCGGGCGGATTTAAGAAGCGTGAGGGCAAATCCAGTGACCACGCAATTCTGACATCCCGTGTCATTGACCGTCCGATGCGTCCGCTGTTCCCGAAGGATTACAGAAATGACGTTACCATCAACACCATGGTTATGGCTGTTGACCGTGAGTGCCCGCCGGAAGTCACCGCTATGATCGGCGCATCCATCGCAACATCCATTTCCGATATTCCGTTTGCAGGTCCGTGTGCAATGACACAGATCGGTATGCTCGACGGCAAGCTGATCGTCAATCCGACCATGGATCAGGCACTGATCTCAGATCTGAACCTGACGGTTGCCTCCACAGGCGAGAAGGTCATCATGATCGAGGCAGGCGCAAATGAAATCAAGGAAGACAAGATGATTGAGGCGATTTACCTCGCGCATGACGTCAACCTGCAGATCATTGATTTCATCAACAAGATTGTTGCTGACTGCGGCAAGGAAAAGCATGCATATGCAAGCTGTGCGGTTCCGGAAGAACTGTTCACAGCCATTAAGGAAATTGTTCCGCCGACCGAGATGGAAGAGGCTGTCTTCACAGATGTGAAGCAGATTCGCGATGAGAACATCCGCAATATCAAGGACCGTCTGGCAGAGGCATTTGCAGACAACGAAGAGTGGCTCGCTGTTCTCGATGAGGCGGTTTACCAGTATCAGAAAAAGACTGTCCGCAAGATGATTCTGAAGGATCACAAGCGTCCGGACGGCCGTGAGATCAGCCAGATCCGCGGACTTGCAGCTGAGGTCGATGTTATCCCGCGTGCACATGGTTCTGCTATGTTCACACGCGGCCAGACACAGATCTGCAACGTTGTCACACTGGCACCGCTCTCTGACGCACAGAGAATCGACGGACTTGACGAGGCAATTACAGAAAAGCGCTATATGCATCAGTATAACTTCCCGAGCTATTCTGTCGGTGAGACAAAACCGAACAGAGGACCGGGTCGCCGTGAGATCGGTCACGGTGCACTGGCAGAGCGCGCGCTTGAGCCGATGCTGCCGGGTATCGATGAGTTCCCGTATGCAATCCGTTCCGTCTCCGAGACATTCGAATCCAACGGTTCCACCTCCCAGGCATCTGTCTGCTCATCATCTATGGCGCTGATGGCTGCAGGTGTTCCGATCAAGAAACACGTTGCAGGTATTTCCTGTGGTCTGGTTACAGGCGATACAGACGATGATTACCTTGTTCTGACCGATATCCAGGGCCTCGAGGACTTCTTCGGCGATATGGACTTCAAGGTAGCAGGCACACACGACGGTATCACAGCGATCCAGATGGATATCAAGATTCACGGCCTCACAAGAGCGATCGTAGAAGAGGCAATCAGCCGCTGCAAAGATGCGCGTGAATTCATCCTTTCAGAGGTTATGGAGCCGACCATTGCGAAGCCGCGTGAGACAGTCAGCACTTATGCGCCGAAGATCATCCAGGTCAGCATTGATCCGGAGAAGATCGGTGTTGTCGTCGGA
>CAZRNI010000205.1:4165-4876 GCA_964601425.1 uncultured Eubacterium sp.
TCAGGCGATGATGGACAAGGCAGTCGAGTATGTCAAGACCATCACAACGGACTTCGAAAAGGGTCAGATCCTGAAGGGCAAAGTTGTCAGCATCAAGGAGTTCGGCGCATTCGTTGAATTTGCACCGGGCAAGGAAGGTATGGTCCATATCTCCAAGATCGCAAAAGAGCGCATCGATCATGTAGAAGATGTCCTGACACTTGGCGACAATGTTACCGTGATCTGCCTCGGCAAGGACCGCATGGGACGCATCAGCTTCAGTATCAAAGATGTGCCGCATGATGCGCGATAAAATTAAATGATGTAGTTGATTAAGGCCCCGGATCCATATTTATTTTGCTGGAACCGCTTTCGCTCCGGTCCTCACGCAGCGGTACTAAATTCTCACTGCGTGCTCATTAAGGACCGGTCTGCGTTCCACTTCGGTCGGTGCTAAACGAAGGTCCACTGGACCTTCAGCACCGTTGCGGATGTTCCACAAAATAGATATGGACCGGGGCCGGTTATATAAGGAATAAAAATGGTTAATATTAAAATACAATATCTGAATGATACGATTGAGCGGCTGAAGTATATCGACGGGAAGTCGGACTGGATCGATCTGCGGGCCGCCGAGACGGTGGAATTGAAGAAAGATGAGTTCCGTCTGATTCCGCTGGGCGTTGCGATGCAGCTGCCCGAAGGATATGAGGCGCATATCGTACCGCGCAG
>CAZRNI010000206.1:0-3428 GCA_964601425.1 uncultured Eubacterium sp.
ACTGAGGTGGCAGCGGATAAAGATATGTCGATCCAGTCACTTCCCTTCATTGGATTTTTAGCAATTTTAATTATACTAAATTAAGCGATTCCGAAGCGCTTTCAGTGGGTCGTTCTGATTGCGGGCAGCATTCTCTTTTATATTTCCTGCGGTGACTGGAAGGCGTGCGTATTTATACTTGTGACGATTGTTACGACCTTTTATGGTGCGCGCCGCATGGATCAGCTGAACGCAGAGCAAAAACAGGTGGTTCTGGATGCGAAAAACGCCGGAACGCCGATGACAAGAGAGCAGAAAAAAGAAGTTAAGGCTGCGTATCAGAAGCGCACTAAGCGGATTCTGGTGCTGACGCTGCTGCTGAACTTCGGTATTCTCGCTGTCCTGAAATACGGAAATTTTGTCATGGAAAATGTAAGGGCACTGTTTCCGTCTGCTATGCAGCAGGATACGGGCCTGCATTTGCTGCTGCCGCTGGGCATCTCGTTCTATACCTTCCAGACAATGGGGTATCTGATCGACGTCTACCGCGGAAAATATGCGGCTGAGCAGAATATTCTGCATTTCGGACTATTTGCATCCTTCTTTCCGCAGATGATCCAGGGCCCGATCGGACGCTATGATCTGCTGGCGGATCAGCTGAAAGGAGAGCATTCCTTTGATGCAGTGCGGTTCCGTCAGGGACTGATGCGCATGCTCTGGGGTTACTTTAAAAAAATGGTCATTGCGGACCGCATGGCGATCATGGTCAATTCCATCACCGGCGGATTTGCGGAAAACGGCTACAGCGGCATCACAATCTTTGTCGGCGTGCTGCTGTACGGCGTGCAGATGTATGCAGATTTCTCCGGAGGAATGGATATCGTTTTTGGTGCATCGGATCTGTTTGGAATCTCCATGTATGAGAATTTCCGTCAGCCGTATATGTCACGGACCGTATCGGAATTCTGGCAGCGCTGGCATATTTCACTCGGTCACTGGATGCGAGATTACGTATTCTATCCGATTGCACTTTCCAAGACCTTTGCGAAAATGCAGAAGAACATGAAGAAGAAAATCGGCAATTACTATGGCAAGGTTATTCCGTCGATGTTTGCCTCCTTCATCGTATTCCTTCTGGTCGGTATCTGGCACGGGGCGGCGTGGCGCTATGTCATCTATGGAACGTACCACGCGATCCTGACATCTGCCGATACTTTCTTTGAAAAATTCGGCAATGACAGCCGGCGTGTGCTGCACATCGACGGCGAATCCGTCAGCTGGAAGCTGTTCCAGATGGGACGGACACTGGTGCTTGTTACCTTTGGCCGGTACTTTGACTGCACAGACGCCGCGCGCAAGAGCCTGCAGATGCTGAAAGCAACCTTTGCCGGATTCAACCCGTGGGTGTTCACGGACGGGACATTCCTCAATCTCGGTCTGAAGGAGTGGGAGATTTTCTTCCTGATTCTCATGATCGTGCTGCTTGGAATCGTCGATGTGGTCAATGAGCGGGGCACGAAGCTGCGTGTAATCTTTGCGGAGCAGGGAATTGTGTTCCGGTGGATCATCTATTTTCTTGCAATCTTTCTGATTATCCGGCTTGGAATTTACGGGCCGGGGTACAATGCGTCGGATTTTATTTATCAGGGATTCTGAGTATATTATTGATTAATTGTGGAATTCAACAATTCATCTCAGGCACGCTCGCGCTGCTTTCGACTGGCAGCGGTACTAATCCTCACAGGATAAACCTGTTCAGCAAGTACCGGCCGTCTCAAAGCACCTGAGATTGAATTTGTTGAATTCCGTATTTGTATATAAATTTCGTAGAGAGTATACTTGTTGAAGAAATGAAAAACGATGTGCTGGAATGAGGTATCATACATGATTAAGTCGGTTCTTGATTTGTTGTGGAAGCAGGAGCAGGAGCGGCCGGAGCAGACTGCACTGGCGGATGAGAATGGCGAGGTGACGTACCGGGCGTATGCTTCTGATGTACGGAAAATCGGCGGTTTTCTGTTGGAGCATGTGACGTACGGCGTAATTCGGAAGCCGGTGGCGGTTTTGATTGACCGCAATCTTCGCTCGATCGAGACGTTTCTGGGAATTGCCTGCAGCGGCTGTTTTTATGTGCCGGTGGATCCTGCATTGCCGGAAATGCGTGTGCAGACGATCCTGAATGAGCTGAAACCGCTGGCTGTTCTGGATGCGACGGACGGCGGACATAAGTGTAAGGTTCCGGCGATACCGGTGAAAGAGATTCTGGAAGAGAGTGTTTCTGAGGCGTGTATCGCGGCAGCCGTTGAAATTGGAGAAAGTGGTTCTGACCCGGATGCAGATGCATGTGTGGAGAAGCCGACGGTTGACACGATCCTCGCGGACATGATCGATACGGACCCGCTTTACGCGATTTTTACATCCGGTTCGACGGGGATTCCGAAGGGCGTACTGATCGCGCACAGATCGGTACTGGACCTGGTACATTCTTTCGAAGATGCTTTCAATTTCCCGGAAGGAAATGTATTTGGAAATCAGGCGCCGGTTGATTTTGACGTCTCGGTTAAGGATATTTATAATGCGCTTTATTGTGGCGGTACGGTACAGGTGATCCCGAAGCGGATGTTCGTCATGCCGAAGACCTTGATTCCGTATCTGGCGGAGCGTAAAGTCAATACGATTATCTGGGCGGTTTCCGCCGTACGAATTGTTGCGGATTTCAAAGTGCTCACGGATGTTGAGCTGGAGACACCTCTTCAGCTTAATGATGTCATGTTCTCCGGTGAAGTTATGCCGATAAAGGCGCTGAATTACTGGATGGACTGCCTGCCGGATGTCCGGTACGTCAATCTGTACGGACCGACTGAGATTACATGCAACTGCACCTACTATGTCGTTGACCGGCGTTTTGAGGCCGGAAGTGCACTGCCGATCGGCAAGGTGCTTCCCAACATGCGGATCTGCCTGATGGATGAGCAGCTGCATCGCATCCGGGAAAGTGGTAAGATCGGTGAGATCTGTGTCGAGGGAACCGGTCTGGCTCTGGGCTACTACAACAACCCGGAAAAGACGGCGGAAAGCTTTGTCCGTGACCCGGAAACGACCGGATATCAAAATCTTGTTTACAGGACGGGCGATCTCGGTTACTATGATGAGACAGGTGCGCTGATGTTTGCAAACCGGAGCGATTCCCAGATTAAGCACATGGGACACCGGATTGAGCTCGGCGAGGTAGAGGCGGCGCTGAATGCGATCGACTTTATTACGATCGCCTGCTGCATCTATGATACGGAACGTGAGAAGATCGTCTGTGTTTACCAGTCCGAGACAGGAGATAAGAAGCAGATTGTCGCAGAACTCGGGAAATGGCTGCCCAAATACATGTGGCCGAACAAATACTTGAAATATGAGCAGATCCCGATGAACGCACACGGCAAAATCGACCGCGCACT
>CAZRNI010000206.1:3438-4866 GCA_964601425.1 uncultured Eubacterium sp.
CTGCAGAAGAAGTAACGGAGGATAGAAGTACCGCGCCGGAAACTGCAATAGAAGCGGAGATGGCGGGCATTTCACTCAACCGGAAACGAAAAAGAAAGGGAGAGAAAACACATGGATGAAGTAATGGAAATCCTCGAAGAGGCACGCCCGGATGTGGACTTTACGAAAGAGACAAGACTGATTGACGATGAGATTCTTGATTCCTTTGATATTATCTCAATCGTCGGAGAACTGAACGACGCATTTGATATCGAGATCAACGTTAACGATTTGCTGCCGGAGAACTTCAACTCCGCAGAAGCGATCTTTGAGCTGGTTGAGAAGCTCAGACAGGAAGCGTAATTTTGAAGAGCCGCCACAAAATGGCGGCTCTTTTTGTGCAAAGAACCGCCATCGTTGATACGAAATCAGTACTTCGGCCTGTATACGATCCCGAACCCGTTATAAAACCCGATCTTGCGAATCTCGTTTCCGCCTTTCTGATCGCCGGGGCGGCCGGGGGCGAATTCCCTTCCGGTTTCGTTTCCGGCTCCTTCGATCAGGGTTCTTGAAGTTACCATCATCGCGGTGTGGAACTGGCTGGAGGTGATCAGGATGTCACCTGCCCGCAGCATCTTTTTCCCTTTCTTGCGGTACTCTTTTGTTACGTTTTTGAATTTCTTTGAGCCTTTCAGGGCAGCTGCTATGGTCTGGGAGCTGTAGCCGCGGATGTAGCCGAGCCCGCCGGCGCGGAGCTTCAGGTTATGCTTCCAGGAGTAAGTTCGTGCATTGAAGAAACCAAACAATTCGTAGGCGGTTTCAACAACGGTGGAACAGGCATAGTCGTCGTTTTTGCCCCAGCGATCCCATTTCAGACTGCAGCCGTTTCGGGTGCGCTCGCCGACGCAGGTAAAACCGTGCCGCTTGTTATCATTGGCAACGGCCTTTGCCCAGGCAATTGTTTTCTTGACTTTCTTTTTATCCGTGGAGAGATCCGGCCAGACGATTTTCTTTGTTTTCTTATCATAGACGTACCACTCGCCGCGGATGTCTTTCGACTGCTTTTTGATCTTTTTGCGGGCGGATTCTATGGTTTTGTACTTTCCGAGAGTGTTGTATTTATTGTCGTAGTGATGATTGCAAGTGACAATATAGCGGCCGGAAGGCTTTTTCTTTTTTGATTTTGCCTGGACTGTTTCTGACGGGAAAGCGCAGGCAAAAAGGCAGATGATTAACAGAAATGTGGTGCACAGCTTCGCTAGTCTCTTCATGATTGTATTCCCCCAAAGCTAGATCGATAATGTGTGACTGGTAATACATATATAGAATATCAAAAAATGACCGTTGTTCAATAGCGATTTTTGTATTGAGGCGAACCGATTGAGGATTGTTGTAAATGATCACACGGAGTTGGAGCCGAAAAACAAAATGTTTTTTTGTATGGAATAC
>CAZRNI010000207.1:0-4841 GCA_964601425.1 uncultured Eubacterium sp.
TGCCAACGCAGAAGCCTCTCTTGTACGATCCGCTGTAACGGTCTCGGCGGATGGAGTATCCTTTCTCATCCTTCTCATCGTTGTTCTCATTTCTGGTTGCCGTTACAGTCAGGTAACCGTCATGCAGCTCTGCTGAAACATCTTCTTTTTTGAATCCCGGCAGATCCATCTCGATCTCGTAGGCATTTTCAGCTTCTTTTATATCGGTACGCATGCTGCGTGCTGCAGGCTGTTCTGCTGCGGCGGTGCCTGCCGGCACTGCTCTGAAAAAGCGATCCCACGGATCATCCATAAAATCATCAAAAAAGCCTTTTCCAAAAACATCTGGTAATAACATAAGTCATGCCTCCTTCTATGTAAATTTGTTTTAATCATTTCCGATGACTATGTTATACCACCTTTTGTTAGCAGCGTCAAGTATCGAGTGCTAATAATTTGTGAAAGTTTTGTGAATTGTCAGCTTACTGTTTTACAAATGTAATCTCGACATGATCACCATTTGCATCCATACCGAGCAGAATAGATCCGTCATCCTGGATTTTACCAACCTGTACAGAGAATGATTCTGTATCTTCTGCGCTCAGGCTCAGATCTTTGTCTTTTACCGTGTAGGTTCCTTCAATGTGGCAGGAATCTGTAAGATCCTTCAGCGTATCTTCATTCATCGATTCTGTCAGCTGCTTCGTAATATCTTCCTTAAATTCATCATAAGTATTATAACCAGCTGTCTGCGCAATGCTGTCGCGCGTTTCATCCGTAACCTCTGTGCCCATCAGCCCTGCGATGATACTGTCCATTTCATTCTGTATGGCCTCTGTCAGCGAGGATACCAGCGTCTTCGCGTCAATATCAAACACAAATTTCTCATCTTCCTGCAAGGAAAGCGTAAAGTCGGTATTCACAGAACTTTTGAGTGTGATGCCTGACGCCTCCATTTCCTTATTCAGTAATTCTGTCATATCAAAGTTACCGACATAAGTACCCGCAACGCTCTCTTCTTTTGCGCCTTCGCCGCCCGCTTTTTTTCCGCCGCATGCGGCAAGCAGAAATGACAGAACCAGCATCGTCATCATAATAAAAGCTGCCAGTCCTTTTCTGCCGGCTCTCATACTTTTTTGGTTATTCATATTCTTCCTCCTTGTTTTAATTTAAGGAATGCTGCATCTTCCTGTTTCTCTTTAATCATAATGGATTTTCCGGATCCATGCAATCGCTAAACCCAGGCAGACCGGGCAGGCAGACCGGCAATCACTTATTATTGCGCTGCGTGCGCATTATCGTGATATAATTGCGCACTTTAGTGCCGGTTAGTCGCACGTACTTGACATCTCCCATTGGTTAACTTATACTAATTTCTCGGAACAACCCAAACCAACTCCAAATAAGGACATAACAAAAATGACTCTGAAAGATCTGAAACCCGGTCATAGCGCCATCATCACTGAGGTGGGCGGAGAAGGCGCTCTGCGCCAGCACTTTCTGGATATGGGCATGATACCGGGAACAGAAGTAATGGTGGAAAAATATGCGCCGATGGGCGATCCCATGGAACTGGTCGTACACGGATATCAGCTGACTCTGCGTCTTGCAGACGCGGACCGGATTGCCGTTACGCCGCTTTCCACAGAAAACAGGAAGCAAAATCGCGATCCTGATGATCTGTATTTTGATCTGCCGCATATATCTTCTATATTCAAAAAAGAACATCCCGGACTGGGCGAGCGCGGACGTTTTCACGAAAAAGCAAGTGAACATCCGCTTCCTGATATCACCACACTGACATTCGCACTCGTCGGAAACCAGAACAGTGGTAAAACAACTCTGTTCAATGCGCTTACCGGCGCCAATCAGCACGTCGGAAACTTTCCGGGCGTCACAGTCAGCCGCAAAGATGGCGTGATTAAGGGACATCCCTACACAAGAATCACCGACCTTCCCGGGATTTATTCCATGTCACCGTATACAAGCGAAGAACTGGTTTCACGAAGCTTTGTCATCAATGAAAAGCCGCATGCTATTATAAACATCGTCGATGCTATGAACATCGAGCGAAATCTTTACCTGACGATGCAGCTGCTGGAAACCGGCATTCCAACGGTAGTGGCATTGAATATGATGGATGAAGTTGCAGCCAACGGCGGCACAATTGATATCAACCTCATGGAAGAACTGCTCGGCGTACCCGTGATTCCGATTTCTGCCGCAAAGAATTCCGGTATTGAAGAACTGGTAGAGCATGCAATTCATGTCGCACATTTTCAGGAGAAACCGCTCCGTCAGGACTTTTGTGATGAAAATGATCACGACGGCGCAGTGCACCGCTGTATACACGCGATCATCCACCTGATTGAAGATCATGCAGTCCGCGCAGGACTTCCCGTCCGCTTTGCCGCAGCAAAAGTGATCGAAGGTGACACCCTTGTTCTGAAACAACTGGAACTGGACCAAAACGAAAGCAGCATGCTGGAGCATATTATACTCCAAATGGAAAATGAGCGCGGTCTGGACCGCAGTGCCGCAATCGCCGACATGCGTTTTTCTTTCATTCAAAGGGTGTGCGACCAGACGGTTCAAAAGCCGGTAGAGAGCAAAGAGCGCATCCGCAGCGAGCGGATTGACCGGATTCTGACCGGCAAATATACAGCCATCCCGGTATTTATCGGCATCATGGCCGCCTGGCTCCAGGTCCGTCTCGAGAGCGGAATCGACAGTCTGGCAGGGCTTGCCGATACTGCCCTGACGACAGCAGGCGTCAACGCGGCGATTCACGGATTAATTATCAAGGGGATTTTTGCCGGCGTCGGAAGTGTGCTGAGTTTCCTTCCGATTATTGTGACACTCTTCCTGTTCCTCTCACTTCTGGAGGACAGCGGTTATATCGCGCGTGTTGCATTTTTCATGGATAAAATTCTGCGGAAAATCGGTCTGTCAGGAAGAAGCATTGTACCGCTTCTGATCGGATTTGGCTGTACGGTTCCTGCCGTCATGGCAACCCGCACCCTTCCGAGTGAGCGGGACCGCAGGATGACCATCCTGCTGACGCCGTTTATGAGCTGTACAGCCAAGCTTCCGATTTACGGCTTTTTTGTACATGCATTTTTCCCTGAGCAAAGCGGTCTGATCATGGTCGGTCTGTATCTGCTCGGCATCGCAGTGGGCATCCTGGCAGCATTTCTCTATCGGCGAACCCTGTTCCGGGGCGAGGCAGCACCATTTGTCATGGAGCTGCCAAATTACCGCATGCCGGGGCTGCGCAATGTACTGCAGCTGCTCTGGGAGAAAGCCAAAGATTTTCTGCAGCGGGCATTTTCTATCATTTTAATTGCTACAGTTGTCGTATGGTTCCTGCAGAGTTTCGATCTGCATCTGAATCTGGTGCAAAACTCAGAAAACAGTATTCTTGCTGTCATTGCAGGCTTCATCGCACCGGTTCTTCATCCGCTCGGAATGGGCGACTGGCGAATTGCGACCTCGCTGATCAGCGGATTTATTGCAAAGGAAAGTGTCGTTGCAACCATGGAAATCCTGTTCGGCAAAAACGTAAGTGCCTTTCTGGCACCTGCCGCGGCGGCTTCCATGCTTGTCTTTTCACTTCTTTATACGCCCTGCGTTGCAGCAATTGCATCTGTACGGCGCGAGCTTGGCTCGAAATACGCGGCAGGTATGGTAATCTGGCAGTGCATCGTCGCATGGTGCGCAGCGCTTGCAGTACGCGGCATCTTTTTGATGCTTGGCTGAATTTCAAAAAATGGTTCTGTGCTTCGGATGTCCATCTTATGAATGCAATTCCGCAGCGCTGAAATAACAGGAGACAAATCATATGAACATCTGGGATATCCTTCTGGTCATCTTACTGGCTGTTATTCTGATCGCAGCCCTTACATTCTCCATCCGCAAAAGAAAGCAGGGCGGATGCGGCTGCGGATGTGCCGGCTGCGACGGGACAAACTGTCCGTCTTCCCGCCGCCCGGACCGCCCGGATCAGCACCAATAATATTCAGGAACATCGCCGGCATCATTCAAGTCCCGCTCGCGAGACATGGCGCGGCAGTAGTAAATGCGCACCACCAAAAAGGCCTCTTTCAGTGAAAGAGACCTTTTTTCTTATATTCTTCAGTTTGTACATCTCCGGCAGTATATCCGGTATCTGATATCACTTTTTTCAGTTCATCCGTATCAAGCGGTTCCTCAGACAGGATCATTGTTTCCCCTTTACTGCGGGAGGATGTCACCTTCTTAACCTTAAAGTTTCTCCGGACGGCCTCATTGATATGTGTTTCACACATGCCGCACATCATACCATCTACTTCGATCGTTGTCCTGATCATGAATTACCTCCGTATAAGAAAGTTTTTACTTCATAATCCCATTTGTCATTGTTTACCACTGTGATGGGAGCAACTGCTGCAGCCGGAACAGGAACCCGAACAACCGGAACAGCTTCCGCCGCATCCTGCACAGCCCCCGCTTTTATGACCTTTCCAGATTTCCCTTGCGCAAATCGCAACGAGTCCCGCTACCATAAGCGCAGCAATCACAGGTCCGAAAATTGACATCATATGCAGTTTCTCCCTTCTGAAGTTAAGGTTCAGGCTGCTAAACACAGCAGCCTGAACCAGTATTATTATGCACGGGCTGCATCAACAGATGTCAGCGTTCTTCTACCTTCTTCCGGCTTGTATCCTTTACGGAACAGCAGGTAGATGATGCATACGATCAGTGCAAATCCTACAATTGTACCAAAGTTAAATGCAACAGTTCCTGTAAACAGACCGCCGACCTGATATGCGATCAGCGCCAGTGCGTATGCCCAGACTGTCATGTATCCGATTGCTGCCCAT
>CAZRNI010000208.1:0-4814 GCA_964601425.1 uncultured Eubacterium sp.
CGCGCATCGAAAGAACGCCATCCGGCAAATATCGGATTCGCGTTTACATCGGAAAAGATGCTGCCGGTAAAAAACACTGGAAGTCTATCACGCATAATGACAAAAAGAAACTGAAGCTGATTGCGGCAGAATATGAAGATACCCACAAAGAATACATAGAGTACGACACATTTAAAAAAGCCGCAGAGAATTATATCGCGATCCGCAAACCTGTGTTGAGTCCTTATACGATCAAGACCTACCAGGACACTCTTGATATGCTTTCTGATAAGTATTCATGGTTCTGTGATTCAAGCGTAGACGATATATCCGAAATGTCGCTGCAGAAGCTGATCAATGCACTTGCCATTGGTGGAAAGTCCTCTAAGTACATCCGAAACATTCATGGATTTATCAGATCTACTATCTCGAACGCAGGCTGTAAAGTGCCGCCAGTCACACTTCCAGAGAAGAAACGTCCGGATCTTCATGAGCCAACAACCGACGAGATCAAAAAAGTTATTGAAGCTTCAGTCGGAACTGCACTGGAGATCCCGATCTTGCTCGGCATACACGGCCTGCGCCGCGGCGAGATCTGCGCTCTGCATTATCCGGATGACTTCGAGGACAACGTCGCGCACGTCAAGCGCAGCGCAGTATATCTCGGAAAAAATGAGCGTTTCGAGAAGACTCCGAAGAATCAGCAATCAGACCGACTCGTTCCTCTGACGCCCTCTCTGGTGGAGAAAATCGAAACACAGGGATATGTGGTCCGCTGTGCTCCACAGACATTAACCACTTCCTTCCGGAAGTTTCTGGATAAAAATGGCCTGCCGCATTTCAGGTTCCACGATCTTCGCCATTATTTCGCTTCATACCTGCATGAGCAGGGATTCACAGACGAAGAAATAATTTCTCTGGGCGGATGGAAAACGGACTATGTCATGAAAAGAGTATATCGATACGCTTTGAAAGACGGTACAAATGACCGGCTGAAAGATGCAATGGAAAAGTTGTTTTAGATCAAAAGTTGACGCAAAAAGTTGACGCAAACTATAAAGTGTTGATTTTATGCGTATTATAGGCATTATTTTCAAGGTTCGAATCCTTGTAGCCCTGTAAAAAACCGCTTCGCTTTTGCGAAGCGGTTTTTGTTTTATCCGATTAATCATTTGGGACTGCCTCATTGATATGCTGCCCAAAGCAGGACACCAAACTAAGCAGTCCCAAATCATCTCTTATTTCATTTCTTCTTCATCTGTCTTTACGGTTCTTTTCAAAAGCCAGAGAACAAATACAAGCAGCGCTGCTCCGACAATCAGTGAAATCACCGCACTATGAGACAATCCTGCAACAACGTACGTCACGCAGGAGATCCCCGCAACTGTCAGTGCATAAGGCAGCTGCGTACTAACGTGATTCAGGTGATTACACTGTGCACCGGCCGAAGCCATAATCGTTGTGTCGGAAATCGGCGAACAGTGGTCACCACATACAGCACCTGCCATGCAGGCAGAGATTGCGATGATCATCATATTCTCCTGATTTGCAAATGCTGCCACAACGATTGGAATCAATATGCCGAAGGTGCCCCAGGAAGTACCTGTCGCAAATGCCAGGAAACATCCGACCAGGAAAATCATCGCCGGAAGAAGGCTGAGAATCAGACCGCCCCCTGTCTCTGAAGCGTGCTGCACAAGCTCCGCTACATAGTCCCGGGCACCGAGACTGCTCGTTACGCCGTTAAGCGTCCACGCAAGCGTCAGAATAAGCATAGCCGGCACCATGGACTTAAACCCTTCCGGAAGACAATCCATACAATCCTTAAAGGACATCACGCGGCGGACAAGATACAGTACAATGGTAATCACAAACGCGAAGAACGAACCAAGGACCAGTCCGACAGACGCATCACTGTTTGCAAATGCTTCCACAAAGCCGGTACCGGCAAAGAATCCGCCGGTATAAATCATGCCGATGATACAGCATACAATCAGCGAGACGATCGGAATCAGAAGATCTACAACCGTTCCCTTTTTTTCATCGTCCGAAACACCGTCCTGTGCATTTTCATAAGGGCGGTCCGGCGTCGTGTAGAGATCACCCTTTTTTGCATTCCGCTCATGGACAGCCATCGGACCGTAATCCGCTTTCATAACCGTCAGCAGAACCATCATCAAAATAGTAAAGATCGCATAGAAGTTGTAAGGGATGGCACGGATAAACACCGAGAATCCGTTCATACCCTCCACAGAACTGGACACCGCTGCCGCCCAGGAAGATACCGGGGCAATGATACAAACCGGTGCAGCTGTTGCATCAATCAGGTATGCCAGCTTCGCACGTGATACCTCATGACGGTCCGTTACCGGCCGCATAACGCTTCCGACAGTCAGACAGTTGAAATAGTCATCAATAAAGATCAGACATCCCAGTACGACAGTGGCCAGCTGCGCGCCGACACGCGTCTTAATCCGGGTTGAAGCCCAGCGGCCGAATGCAGCAGAGCCGCCTGCCTTGTTCATCAAAGAAACCATGACGCCCAGAATCACCAGGAACACCAGGATACCGACATTGTAGGAGTCTGCCAGAGAAGTGATAATACCATCCTGCCAGATGTGTGTGATTGTTCCCTCAAAACTAAAGCCGGAATAAAACAGTGAACCCGCCACGATACCGATAAACAGCGAACTGTAAACCTCCTTTGTGACAAGCGCCAATACGATTGCGATCACAGGCGGAACCAGCGCCCAGAAAGATTTCTGGACTGTCTCCGCAGTTGTTGTAGCAGATGCTGCAAACAAAATAATCAGTACCACGATAGCCGCCAGGATCACCGGCCAATTACTTTTCTTTTTTGCTTCCATTTTTCCCTCATTCTGTTATTTCTTTTATTATCTTACTGACAACATGAACTGCAGACGAGCCCGCAGATCACACCAGAACCACACTGTCATATCTGCCCTGCTTACACAAGATACTCACTCTTCATACTTTACAGCTGTTCCGTATGCGAGTACTTCTGCAGCCCCCTGCATAATTGCGGCAGATGAAAAACGTACGTCAACGACGGCATCCGCACCAAGTGTTTCCGCCTGCTCTATCATCCGGTTCATTGCAATCGCCCGCGCTTCAGCGAGCATCTCGCTGTATGCCTTCAGCTCACCGCCAACCAGGGTCTTAAAGCTGGCAGTCAGATCTTTTCCAAGGTTTTTGGAGTGAACCGTGCTTCCCTGTACAATACCGATCGTAGAAAGATTTTTTCCGGAAATAAAACTCGTTGTGACAACCTGCATGATATTCCTCCTTTTTTGTTTAACAATAGAAACTGCCTGTTTATTTATAGAAGCTTTTATTACTTTACAGATGCCAGTGCCTGTTCCAGATCCTCAATAATATCATCTACATGTTCAATTCCGACAGACAGACGGATCAGGTCCGGTGAAACACCGCCTGCAAGCAGCTCTTCATCGGTAAGCTGTCTGTGCGTGGAGGACGCAGGATGCAGTACACAGGTGTGTGCGTCAGCCACATGCGTCGCAATCATTCCGATCTTCAGATGTTTCATAAATGTTTCTGCTGCAGTGCGGCCGCCCTTTACTCCAAACGAAATGACGCCGCAGGTACCATTGGGCATGTACTTCTGTGCACGCGCATAATATTTATTGTCCGGAAGCCCCGGATAATTCACCCATTCAACCGCATCACTCTTCTGGAGATATTCCGCAACCTTCTGCGCATTATAGCAGTGACGCTCCATGCGGACTGCTAGGGATTCCAGACCCAGGTTCAGATAAAATGCATTCTGCGGCGCCTGTATGCAGCCAAAATCACGCATCAGCTGCGCCGTTGCTTTCGTGATATAGGCGCCTTCCAGCCCAAACTGATCAACATAGGTAACACCATGGTAAGACTCATCCGGCGTTGTCAGACCCGGGTACTTATCCGCATGTGCTCTCCAGTCAAATTTTCCGGAGTCGACAATACATCCGCCAACAGCTGTGTCGTGGCCGTCCATGTACTTTGTCGTAGAATGGATAACAATGTCGGCTCCCCACTCAAACGGTCTGCAGTTAATCGGCGTCGCGAATGTGTTGTCAATAATCAGCGGAACACCATGTGCATGTGCCGCATTTGCAAACCGTTCAATATCAAATACAACCAGTGCGGGATTTGCAATGGTCTCCCCGAACACCGCTTTTGTATTCGGGCGGAAAGCCGCCTCCAGTTCTTCATCGGTGCAGTCCGGATCCACGAATGTAAACTCGATCCCCATGCGTTTCATTGTTACATTAAACAGATTAAATGTTCCGCCGTAAATTGTCGCAGATGCTACAATATGATCTCCGGCTCCAGCAATGTTAAATACAGAAAAAAAGCTTGCAGCCTGCCCTGAGGATGTCAGCATCGCAGCAGTACCGCCCTCAAGCGCGGCAATTTTGGCCGCGACCATATCATTCGTCGGATTCTGAAGTCTTGTGTAAAAATATCCGGACTCCTGTAAATCAAACAACTTGCCCATAGCTTCGCTGGTATCATATTTAAATGTCGTACTCTGGAGAATCGGAATCATCCTGGACTCACCATTTTTAGGTTCATAGCCCGCCTGAATACACATGGTTTCCCGTCTCATAAAAGCGTATCCTCCATTAATAATTTACCGAAAAACAACCGGCCGCTTTTTTTCCGCAAAACGGACTTCCTTTCCGTCTGCGGATTTCCGACCTGTACATCATCATATCATACTGTGATTAGTGCGTCAAAATGCCGGCCTCTTTTTGATGAAGTAAAGGAATTGTCAGTTGAAGAAAAACAGACTGGTCCTGAGAAATAGA
>CAZRNI010000209.1:0-4798 GCA_964601425.1 uncultured Eubacterium sp.
CTGCGTAGAAAATGGCATCCTGCAAAACGGGCGCGAACTCGACAAATCCCGATTTACAGAATTTCCTCCAGGCGTTCACGCACCGCTTTGATGAAATCGCCGGTGCTCAAGGTCTCCGGATTCTCGAGTGTCGTGATGCGGATGAGATCCTTTGTCATTTTCCCGGACTCGATGGTCTCAATCGTTGCCTGCTCGAGCTTGTCCGCATAGTGACACAGCTCCGGAAGCTGGTCCAGTTCCCCGCGTTTCCGGAATGCACCGCTCCATGCAAAGATGGTGGCGACCGAGTTGGTTGATGTCTCCTCTCCCTTCAGGTGATTGTAGTAATGACGCTGCACGGTGCCGTGCGCTGCCTCATACTCATAGTAGCCGTTCGGCGAAACGAGGACAGATGTCATCATAGCAAGAGAGCCGCAGGCAGATGAGATCATGTCACTCATGACATCGCCGTCATAGTTCTTGCAGGCCCAGATAAATCCGCCTTCTGATTTCATGACGCGGGCCACCGCATCGTCAATCAGTGTATAGAAATAAGTAATTCCCTTCTTCTCAAACGCCTCTTTGTATTCCGCATCGAAGATTTCCTGGAAAATGTCTTTGAAACGATGATCATACTGTTTTGAAATCGTGTCTTTGGACGCAAACCACAGATCCTTCTCTTCTGACAGTGCATATTCAAAACAACTCTTTGCAAAGCTTGTGATGGACGCATCCAGATTATGCTGGCCCAGTACAACGCCCGGCGCATCAAAGTTATGGACCGTGACCATTTTTTCTTCGGAGCCGTCTTCGGGAAGAAACGTCATAACAACCTTTCCCGGGCGGTCAATTACCATTTCCACGTCACGGTAAATATCTCCGTAGGCATGTCTGGCAATTGTGATCGGTTTCTTCCAGCAGCTGACGGTCGGCGTGATTCCCTTTACCGTAATCGGGGTCCGGAACACCGTTCCATCCAGGATTGCACGAATTGTACCGTTCGGGCTCTTCCACATATTATGAAGATTGTATTCCTCTACGCGAGCTGCGTTCGGTGTGATTGTGGCACACTTGACAGCAACGCCATACTGCTTCGTTGCATTCGCCGCGTCGACTGTCACCTGGTCATCCGTCTCATCACGGTGCTTCAAACCAAGATCATAGTACTCGCTCTTCAGGTCAACAAACGGCAGAATCAGCTCGTCTTTCAACATCTGCCAGATGATACGGGTCATCTCGTCGCCGTCCATCTCAACCAGGGGAGTTGTCATCTTTATTTTTTCCATTTTTTACGCTTTCCTTTCTTTTACACAAATCGGGGAGTGTCGGAAGTATTTCCACCTGTAATGTCCCTGAATGTGGCCGTTCCGTACATATAAAACCACCGAAACGACAACATTTGACAAATCGCAGGGTACTTCAGATCTGACTTGTGTCGTTCCATACAGCCAAAATGACTGATTTTGCAAATTGTAGGGTACTTCGGCCCCGAATTGTCCTCTTTCATACAGCCAAGATGACTGATTTTGCAAATTGCAGGGTACTTCGGGAACAGCCATGTCATCCAAAACAATCCAATGCCAGAAAACCTGCCTTTTTGTGTTAAACAGCCGGGTAAAGTGATACACAAAAGTAACCCGCAGCAGCTATGGTAAGTGCAGTCGTGTAAGCGCCCGCATCAGGATGCCTTTTCTTAAGCAGCGAATTCTACCTGAGCTGCGTAGAAAATGGCATCCTGCAAAACGGGCGCGAACTCGACAAATCCCGATTTACCGCTCGGTCCCGAGCACGTGCCAGTTCTTCGCCATATAATCCACCAGAGATACAATCGTCAGCACAAGTGATGCATAAATCAGAATCGTTTCCAGAAGCTGAAGCTGCGGGATGTTTGCAAGAATTACGATAACCATAACCATCTGACAGACGGTTTTGACCTTACCCCACATACTTGCAGCTATTACAATTCCATTGTCCGCTGCAACAAGACGGAATCCGCTGATGATAAACTCACGGGCGATAATGATGATTACGATCCAGAACGGGATCTCTTCTGTGTGAACGAGACAGATCATCGCGGAACACACCAGAAGCTTATCTGCCAGCGGATCCATAAATTTACCGAAATCCGTTACAAGGTTGTATTTTCTTGCAATATAACCATCCGCTGTATCCGTGAGACTGGCAGCAATAAAGATGGCCAATGCAATGTAGCGTCCCGACGCAAACGGAACCATCATAAAGATCACAAATGCCGGTATCATCACCATGCGAAGCATTGTCAGCTTGTTTGGTAAATTCATTTTTAAATCTCCTCTTCAATCATCTCGCCGGTCAGATCATATTCCATCGCACCCGTCACGCGGGCACGGACAAAATCACCTGTATTTAAGGATGCATCCGCCTCCAGAAACAGATAACCGTCTACATCCGGCGCATCCGCATACGTACGTGCAACATATACATCGTCCTCCGGAAGGTATCCGTCAATCTGTACTTCAAGTTCACTGCCGATTCGCTTTTGTCCGTTCGAAAGAGATATCTCCTGCTGCGCCGCAAGGAGTTCCCCGCGCCGCCGCTGCTTCACTTCGTCCGGAATCTGACCGCTCATCCGCGCAGCCGGCGTACCCTCTTCCTGCGAATATGCAAATACGCCAAGCCGGTCGAACCGGATCTCCCTGACAAATGCAAGCAGGTTCTGATGCTGCTCTTCTGTCTCCCCCGGGAATCCGCTGATCAGCGTCGTGCGCAATGCAATATCCGGAAGTTCTCTGCGCAGGTTTTGGATTACGGATACAAGTTCTGCATGGGTTGTTCTGCGTCCCATCCGCTTCAACACCATATCATCTGCATGCTGAATCGGAAGATCAAGATACGGCACAATTTTGTCCCTGTGCTTCTTCATCGTCTCGATCATTTCCGGATAGATCTCTTCAGGATAGCAATACAGAATGCGGATCCATTGGAATTCTTCTATTTCACAGAGCCGCTCCAGCAGAACATGCAGCATTTTCTTTTGATATAAATCAACGCCGTAGTATGTTGTTTCCTGCGCAATCACGATCAGTTCACGTACGCCGCTGTCTGCGAGGTCTCCTGCTTCCGCAAGCAGTTCCTCCATCGGGAAGCTTCTGTATGAACCGCGTATGGACGGAATTACGCAGTATGTGCAATGTTTATTGCAGCCCTCTGCGATTTTCAAATAGCCGTATGCACCGGCGTGCATTCTGACACGGCGCGGCCGCACTTCAGCGTTCCGGGAATCAGACTGCACAGCGGCCTGGGCATCAAACTGTCCTGCTCCGGCGTCAGTACCCGGAATCTGTTCTTCACTTACCGAAGCATTCGTTTCTTCTTCTGCGACTTTTTCTCTGGTCTTTTCAGCAGCCATCTGAAACAGCATATCAGGATCCGGCGCTTTTTCTTTTTTTTCCGACTCCAGCCAGACCGCCTTCTCCCCGGCGAGTGTCTTCTCAACCGCTTCGCTGATTCTGGAAAAACTGCCGGTTCCAAGAATCGCGTCGACCTCAGGAAGCTCCTTTAAAACCTCTTCCCGGAAGCGTTCCGCCAGACAGCCGGCCACAATCAGCGACCTGCACTTTCCTGCCTTCTTCCACTGTGCCAGTTCCAGAATCGTTTCGATACTTTCCTCTTTTGCATCATCAATAAAGCAGCAGGTGTTAATTACAATCACATCTGCTGCTTCTTCATCATTGGTCACAGCGTATCTGCCCGGATCCAGAGATCCGAGCATATGCTCTGTGTCAACCAGGTTTTTATCACAGCCCAGTGAGGCAAAATACAGCTGAATCATACTTACACATCAGCTCCGTTTTCATCTGATTCTGATGCAGCTGCAGCCTCTGCCATCTCAGCGCCATCTGCTTCCCCGGTAATATCTTCCGCTGCCTGATCCGTTACTGCTGCCTGCTCATCTTCTTCTGTCAGTTCTGCCTCTTTTGCTGCAGCATCTTCACGCAGGATATGTACCTGATCTTCATATATTTCTTTAATTGCTGTAGAGAGCGCCTTTTCATTATCCTTGTTGATTACCATTGGCTCGTCGCCGGCAATCAGCTGGCGTGCACGTTTTGCCGCCGCGATTACGATTGAATAGCGGCTGGTTACAAGGGGCGCTTCGTCCATATCAAGTCCCTCGTTGATTTTACTGATCATTTCCTTGTAGGAAGGATGAATCATCATAGTCTGTTTCCTCCTTAAATTCTTTCTTCTGCCGGGCGGAACCTCTTCCGCTGTCCTGATCCGGTTTTCCTTATTTTGTTCTTAAATTATCTTTCGTCTGCAAATCCTGCTGTCAGTTCTGCAAGATTCTTCTGTATTTTCTCTGAAAATGCAGCCTGCCGGTCTGCAGTAAAGCGTGCGCTCTGTACGATGGCATGCAGCTGATCCGTCGTCTCATCCAGATCATCATTGACCAGAATGTAATCATAGGAAGACATTTCTTCCGATTCTTCCACT
Source organism: uncultured Eubacterium sp. (assembly GCA_964601425.1). Lineage (GTDB taxonomy): Bacteria > Bacillota > Clostridia > Lachnospirales > Lachnospiraceae > CADBRN01. The sequence goes on from CAZRNI010000209.1 coordinate 4,456, forward strand.
GCACGGCGCAGTCTCGCGCGCACAACATCTTCCGTTTCTGTTCCGCGTCCAACCAGCCGTTTCTGCAGTTCTTCTGCATCCGGCGGCGTCACAAAGATCAGCACGGTCTCCGGCATCATTTCCTTGACTTTTAATGCACCCTGAATCTCAATCTCCAGAATCACATCTTTCCCGGCAGCAAGCTGCTCTTCTACATAGAACCGCGGGGTTCCATAATAATTGCCCACATAGGAAGCATATTCCAGAAATGCATTTTCGCGGATCATCTCTTCAAATTCTTCTTTTGTTTTAAAGAAATACTCTCTGCCTTCCTGCTCGCCTTCCCGCGGCTGTCTTGTCGTAG
>CAZRNI010000210.1:0-4754 GCA_964601425.1 uncultured Eubacterium sp.
TCACAGAGCACTGGGAGATGTCGAGATTATCGCAGAAGATCTCGGCAACCTGACGGACAGCATCCGGAAGCTGCGTGACGACGCCGGCCTTCCGGGTATGAAAGTACTGCAGTTTGCAAATGACGGCAGCGAGTCAAGCGAGTACCAGACTTACCGTCATGTCAAGAACTGTGTTGTCTACACCGGTACACACGATAATATGACCACACGCGCGTGGATAGAAAGCATCAACGATCACGACCGCGACTTTGCACGCAGATACATCAATTCCATCTTTACAGATTACGGTCAGTTTACATGGGATTTCATCCGCGAGGCACACCGCTCATCCGCAGACCTCTGCATTATCCCGATCCAGGATTATCTTGTCAAGGGAAATGAGGCGCGGATCAATACACCGGGCGCGATGGGCGAAAACTGGCAGTGGCGTGTGACGCCGCATCTGCTGTCGCAGGAACTGTGCCGGGCGATCTACGATATGACGAAGCTGTACGGAAGACTGCCGAAGGAAGAGCCGAAAGTGGAGCAGAAAGAGGAGTCGAAAGAAGAGTCGAAAGAGGAGTAAAAAGAGGAGTCGAAAGAAGAGCCAAAAGAAGAGTAAAAAGAGGAGCCGAAAGAAGAGCTCAAAGAGAAGGAAAACGAAGTAATTGAACTCAGTGGAACAGTCCCCCGCCTCAGGCGCGTGGAGCGCCAAGTCCCGCATGGGCGGGACTTGAATAGTACGCTGCGTGGCTGGCTTTTACGTAGTTGTTTCATGGAAGCATCCGTTTACTACGCAATATTTTGCGGCGATTACGTAGTAAAACCCCAATATGCTTCAACGACTACGTATCAATTTCAAGTCCATACGTAGTTATCAAATGCCTTCTCTTTTTTACTACGTTATAATTAAGAGCAGTCACGTAGTAAAATATAGAAAAACTGATTCTACTACGTATTAGAAATCATATATTACGTAGTAAATAGATGATATTTTAAGAATACTACGTAAGTCCCCGGCTTATGGACGTAGTATTTTAAATCTATAGCTGTTAAACTACGTAATTCATGCTTCTTTTATTCGAGAGATGACAGAGAAACGCCGTTTGCTTTTCGGAATTGTAAAAAAGCTGGCAATTTCAAGTTACCGTGACAATCCATACTTACACACATCCCGCAGGCAGCACTTATCGCAGTGCGGGCGGCGGGCGACGCAGACAGCGCGGCCGTGGAGAACGAAGCGGTGGCAGAGATCGTTGCCCTCTTCGGGAGGAATGATTTTCCAGAGTTCGCGTTCGACTTTTGCCGGCTCCTTGATGTTGTCAACCAGTCCGATGAGATTGCAGAGGCGGATGCAGTGTGTATCTGTTACGATCGCAGGCTTCCCGAAGACATCGCCCAGAACAAGATTGGCACTCTTGCGGCCGACGCCCGGAAGGGCCAGAAGCTCCTCAAACGTCGCCGGAACCTGATCGTTATACTGCTCATGCAGAACGCGCATGCATTTTGAGATATCGCGTGCCTTGCTGGGACCCAGACCGCAGGGGCGGACAATGGTCTCAATCTCTTCCGGCTCTGCGGCAGCCAGCGCTGCAACAGATGGGAATTTTTCGTAGAGCAGCGGTGTAATCTGATCGACGCGTGCATCTGTGCACTGTGCGGCAAGGCGCACGCTGACGAGCAGCTGCCAGGCATCTTCATAGGCAAGTGTACAGGAAGCCTCCGGATATTCCTGTTTCAGGCGTTCAATTACTGCAAGGGCACGTTGCTGTTTCGTCATGGAATATAATCCTTTCATTCTGCATGTTAGAGATAAATCTGCATGTTAGAGATAAATCTGCATGTTAGAGATGAATCTGCATGTTAGAGATGAATCTGCATGTCAGAGATCATTCTGTCTGTCGTAGAAGTATCAGAGTGGTCTAAAAACAGGGCAGGCCTAAAACAGAGCAGGTCTAAAAACAGGGCAGGTCTAAAAACAGGGCAGGCCTGAAAGCAGAACAGTCTGATGATTTCTTGAAATAGCATGATTTCAGAATCCAGTATACCATAGGGAAGTAAACCATGCATAGGAAAGCAAACCATGCACAGGGAAGCAAACCATGCACAGGAAAGCAAACCATGCACAGGGAGGTAAACCATGCATATCATCCTGCATGAACCGGAGATACCGAGCAATACGGGAAATATCGGCCGGACGTGTGCAGCGACAGGTACGTCGCTGCATCTGATCGAGCCGCTGGGCTTCCGCCTGACGGAGAAACAGATCAAACGATCCGGTATGGACTACTGGGAAAGACTCGACGTCACCCGGTATATCAATTTTGAAGATTTCATGGAAAAGCATCCGGATGCGCGTATCTGGTGTGCGACGACAAAAGGAAGCAGAGTTTATACGGATGCAGACTTCCATCCTGACGATTACCTGATGTTCGGCAAAGAAAGCGGCGGCATCCCGGAAGAGATCCGGAATATGTACCCGGACCGGTGTATCCGCATCCCGATGGGTGATGAGATCCGCTCACTCAATCTTGCCAATTCCGTGGCAGTTGTTTTGTACGAAGCCCTGCGGCAGTGTGGATTTCCCGGCCTTATTAAATAAAACAAGAAAATAAAGCAACCCGCAAACCAGTATGAGGAAGGAATAATTGAATATGAGCACTTCAAACCAGAAGCAGGCAAATCCAAAGGCCTTGTTTCCTATTCTGTTGTTTTTGATTCTGTATCTCGGCAATGGTATCTTTTTCGAGTATATCAAACCCGCAGAAGGCCAGATGGGCTTTTACGTCGTATCGGTTGTACTCGCATTTTCCATTGCGCTGATCGCTGCATTTCTGCAGAACCGTTCCAGATCTTTTGAAGAGAAAATTCATATCTGCGCACGCGGCATCGGTGATGATAACATTGTTATTATGCTGTTGATTTTCCTGATGGCAGGTGCTTTCAGCGGCATTGCCGGAGAGGCCGGCGGTGCCTCCAGTACGGCGAATCTTCTGCTGAATATCATTCCAGGCAAGTTTGCAATTCCGGGTCTTTTCGTGATCGCATGCCTGATTTCCATGGCGATGGGAACCAGCGTCGGAACAATTTCTGTACTTGCCCCGATTGCGGTTGCAGTATCGAAGAACGGCGGTCTGCTGCTGCCGCTCTGCATCGGTGTTGTTGTCGGTGGTGCCATGTTCGGCGATAACCTGTCATTTATTTCCGATACGACCATTGCGGCGACAAAGACGCAGGGCGTCGAGATGAAGGATAAATTCCGGACCAACATCAGAGTTGCCCTGCCGGCGGCCGCAATTACCTTCGTTATTCTGATTGTCTATGCGATCGTGAGTCATGGCGCGGCAATCGGCACATTTGAATTCAATATCTGGCAGGCACTGCCATACTTTATTGTTCTGGCTATGTCTGTAGCCGGCATCAATGTATTTCTGGTCCTGATGACAGGCATTCTTCTGTTTGGCCTGGTGGGCATGCTGACCGGCTCGCTGACGTATGCGACAGGGCTGGCGGCCATGGGAGAGGGACTTAACGGAATGTTCGAGACGATGATCGTCACAATCCTGGTGGCATCTATCGCGGCGCTGATGCGCGAGAACGGCGGATTTGAGGCAATTCTGGAAATGATCCGGAAACGTGCGGACAACAAGCGCGGCGGCATGTTCGGCATTGCATTTCTGACTGCATTCATGGATGTTGCGACTGCAAATAATACCGTTGCAATTGTCATCGCGGCGCCGATTGCAAAAGATATCAGCACCGAGTATGGTGTCGAGCCGCGGAAAACAGCGTCCCTGCTGGATACCTGCTCCTGCATTATGCAGGGAATCATTCCTTACGGTGCACAGCTGCTTGTGGCTGCGAATATCGCGAAGATAACGAGTGTATCCATTATCCCGTATCTGTTCTATCCGTTTATCCTGGCGGTATTTGTGATTGTTTCCATTGTCAGGGAGAAATAAACAGGAAAAGTGGAATCCGCAGCATCATCAGAAAGAGATGTATATTTCAGACAAATAGGCGCTTCGCGATGAACGCGGGGCGTCTTTTTCTGTGGAATGCGGGACAGTCTTATGTTACATTAAAAATGAACAAAACGGCTTTTCGGGAGGAAAAATAAGTGATAAAAATCCTTTTTATCTGCCTGGGAAATATTTGCAGATCGCCAATGGCTGAATTTGTTATGAAGGATCTGCTTGAGAAAGAAGGCCTTTCAGACTGTTTTCTGATCGATTCAGCAGGCACGTCTGCGGAGGAATATGGCAATCCGGTTTATCCGCCTGCGCGGCGGATTATGGCGGAGCACGGGATTTCCTGTGCGGGAAAATACGCGCGCCGGATGTCAGCGGAGGATTATAAGAATTTCGACATGCTGATCTGTATGGAAGAGATGAATGTCCGCAGCATGCGGCGGTTTGTCAAGGGAGATCCGGATGGGAAGATCGGTCTGCTGATGGACTATACAGACCGGCCCGGCGATGTGGCTGATCCGTATTATTCCGGTGATTTTCAGGCGACATGTATGGGACGGCTGCAATGGCCTGCTGGAGTATCTGAAGAAGTGTCTGAAGTAGATTTATCTCGATGGAAAATGTTTCGCCTCTATCAGCGTTGGGCAGCAACTTAGTCCGCGCCAAGTCCCGCTGGGGCGGGACTTGAAAATAACCGGCGTATTCCCGCGACTTCTGAGTTGTGCGAGATCCACATAAACGATTATGGAACAAAATAAGAAAAAAGGACAATTTCATACGAAGCGGTCACTGGTGATCTATTTT
>CAZRNI010000211.1:0-4622 GCA_964601425.1 uncultured Eubacterium sp.
CTTGCCTTCCTCATCGTAGTAAACGAGTTTCTTCTTGCCGTTTGTTTTAACTTTTACAAATGCTTTGACTGCTGCGGTTCCATCCTTCTGTACATAATACCAGCTGTCTCCGACTTGCTGTTTCCCTTTTTCTGTGACCTGCACGCCGTTTTTGTACAGAATTGCTTTGCCGGTTGATGTGTCAACACCGTTCTGTACTTTTGCCTGTGTCTCTGCAGCAAAAACTGCTGTCGCTCCGACGGACCCGGCCAACATAAGTGCCGCAAGCATCAGCACGATGATCCGTCTCATAAGGGAATGGTTTCTTTTTTTCATACTTCCTCCTTCTGTACTGTTCACACCGTTTTTCTTTATCCGATCAACGCACCGGTCTTCCGGTCAAATGTGTACCACTTGCCTTTGATCTTCTGACGGCCGAATACCATACGGCCCTTTTTGTTGAAGTAATATTTCTTTCCCTTGATCTTTTTGAACTTCTTCTTGATCATGGCGCCGTTTGACGGCTTAAAATAGTACTTCTTTCCCTTGATCTTCACAAGTCCGGTCTTTCTGTGACCTTTCTTGTTATAATAACAGGTTTTCTTTTTGCCGGCAACTTTAACAATACCGGTTTTCATTGCAAATGTTTTCGGGTCAAAGTAATAATAGTATTTTCCGATTTTTTTCTCGCCGCTTACCGCACGTCCGTAATCATTGTAATAACATTTTTTCTTCTTGGTCAGTTTCTGAAACGCATTCCGCTTCATCGCACCTGAAGAAGTGTTGAAATAATGCCAGTAGCCGCCGATGTACTGTTTGCCGAACTGCATCTGGCCCTGTGCGTTATAAAAGACGATCTTGCCCTGTTCCTCCAGATACCGGAAGCCCACCTGCATCGCTCCACTGGTATCATCAAACAGATAATATTTGCCGTTGATCACCTTTTGTCCAAACGCCTTGAATCCGGTCGACGGATCAAAATAGCAGATTTTACCCAGGCTCGGAATGTACACAAATCCATACAGCTGCTGCTCCGGTTCCGTCTCAGTCACATTTTTGACGATAATCCAGTTGCCCGGGGACACCTGCTTCTGTGTATACTGATCTGCCGAAGTAACCTGTGCAATCCGTGTATCCGGCTGGAGATTTAGCTGACTGTTAAGCGTATCAACAACAATCTGCGGACTGGTCTTGCGTGCGACAGCTTTCAGTTTTCCGTACCAGTAATTCATATCCACATAGCCGGGAATCCCGTCAACCTTGCCGCGCGAGGTATACTGCCACATGCAGTAATCACCTTTGTATGTGGTTTTACTGGAGTACTGTGCGACCCAGATCGGGTAGTTGGTGTTACTGATGAAGGTACTCATATAACCTTCCAGCCAGTATTTATAAGAATACAGGCCGGCTTTATACCCCGCCGCTGTAACGTCATCGCAATACGCCGTCGCCATCTGATTCTTCAGCTTTTTGGACAGGCCCTTCTGGGTGACATCTTCCATGTCGTAAAAAACCGGAAGGGATGGCTTATGTCCTTTCAGCAGTTTAACCGTTGTTGCGGCCTCTTTGCGAACACCGGCTACTGTTGTCGCATACGAATAGAAATAGATACCATAAGGCATGCCGACCCGCTCTGCCTCGCTGATATTGCGCAGCCAGTATGCGTCGCCGCCGGTGGACAGGTTGTGCCCGTGTCCGCAGCGGATGATGGCAAATTCGATCCCGGCCTTTTTAACTCTGTCCCAGTCAATGCTGCCATTGTGATGGCTGACATCGATTCCCTTATGCACTTGCGTGGAAGCCGTCAGAATATTCTTTGTTTCCGTGCTTCCGTCCAGCTCAACCAGCCGGTCTCCGGCCGCGGTTTTTACCAGGGCGATATCTGCCTTGGGCAGTTCTCTTTTCTGCAGTCTGCTGACCGAAACCGGTTCGCCTGCTGTGGATGAACCGGCTCCTGTACCGGAAGGCTCTGCCGCATTGCCTGCTGTTCCATTCGCATCCGGCGATGCCGCTGCTCCTTCACCGCCCTGCTCTTTTGTATCAGTTTCGGCCCCGGACGTTTCGCCGCTTTCCGGTTCCGCAATTATAATGTCATTTTCTGTTCCGGCGGACTGCTGTACTTCCTTTTCGGACTGCACCTGTCCGCTTTGTCCGTTCCGGTTTTCGTCTGCATCAGCGCCGGTATCTCCTGCCGCATCCGACAGCGTCTCCGATGTGTTTTCCTGCGCCGGAAGCTGTGACCCGGTTCCACTTTGAGATGTCTCGCCAGAAGCTTCTGCTCCCGCAGCCGGCTGCACGGTAATTACCTCCTCTTCTGTCTCCGGATAAAGATCCTCCGGATCGAGTTCCGCCGCTGCATCGATCTCCTCCTCCACTGCAATCAGTGATTCATCAATCGGAACGCCATTCAGATAACGGAAGCTGTTTTCCTTCCCGTCTGGATCGATTGTAACGGTTCCGGTCTCTTCCATCTGCTTTGCAGCATCCTGACAGACCTCAACTGCAACCGCTGCATTATCCAGTGCAGCGATGCTTTCCTGCAAAACTGCCTGTCCTTCTTCCGGAAGTGCTTCAAACTGCTCCTTTGTTTCCTCAATGTATGCTCCAAGACGCTCTACGCCGGCGTCATCCGCCTCGGCCAGCTCCGCTGAAGCCTGTATAATTTCCTTGATCGACTCGCCGACTTCTTCGGGCATGACATGCTCTTCAGGTTCTCTGGAATCTGTAACCAGCTCTGTATCCATCTGCCCGGATCCGTCTTCTTCCGCAGGCATTTCTCCGGTATTTGTATTTTGTGCCGATGCATCGCCTGTGTCCGTCTGGTTTACCGGTGCATCGTTCTTTGCGGGAGTATCAGTCGCTTCTGTCTGTATCAGGTCTCCGCCTGAATCCTCCAGAATTTCCACAACCGTCTGTTCTTCCGCATATGCAGCAGTTCCGCCGACTGATATTGATTCGAACAGCAATGCAGTGCCCAGCAGCAGCGCAATTTTTCTGTTTATGCTATGTCGGTGATGCTTCTTTTTTGACATAGTACCAATCCTTTCAGTTATCAATCATCTTGCAGGTTTACAAAAAATCCTTACAAATTGATATCATACCAAAAAGTTAACATCTCTGCAATAATTTTGTGAACATTTTGTGATTTTTATCACTGTCTGTCCTGCTCAGAAAACCAGACGGCAACTTTGTTTTTCATTCGATTCAGCGCGTTATCCACTGATTTCGGACTTTTTTTCAGCTCGAGAGCGATTTCCTGATAATCCATACCTTCCAGATACCGGTCCAGCACTTCGTTTTCATACTTACTGAGAATCTCTTTGATCGCTGCCAGTGTATGACTGACCGTTTCTTCATCCAAAAGCAGGGACTCGGGACTTTTACTGGAGCCGATCTTCCGTTCAATTGTTTCCGGAGCGAATGCATCCAGAGATACAGACGTATTCAGCGGCTGATTCTTCTGCCGTGTAGAAGCCAAAATCGCGGAATACATTTGCCGGTCGACACATACAGCCGCATATTTTTGAAATGGAACGCTATTACTGCGCTCCGGATCATAATGCTGCATTGCTTTAAATAGTCCGATCATCCCCTCCTGCAGCAGATCATCCCTGTCACCGCCCGCAAGAAAAAGAGTGCGCGCATGCGCGCGCACCATTTGTTTATATCGCTCAATCAGCTGTTCGGCCGCCTGATCATCTCCGGCCTGGAACTGCCGGACGAGTATCTCGTCCTTTTCCGAATTATTTTTTTTCATACTGCTCAATCCTGAAATCAATTCATTTCCCGCCTACGCGGGACTGACGCAGGACACTTTGCATACGCAATTGTCAAAAAATGTCCCGCTGTATTTAACACATCCGCTGACGCACAATTTCAAATCCCAGCACCCCTGCAGCAACCGAAGCATTTAAAGAATCAATGTCTCCGTTTGTCGGAATCGATGCGACAAAGTCACATTTCTCCCGGACAAGTCTGCTGACGCCGCTGCCCTCATTGCCAATGACCAGACCGATCGGTCCTTTCAGGTCCAGATCATACATTGTCGTTCCGTCCATATCTGCACAGACAAACCAGATACCTCGCTCCTTGAGCTGTTCAATCGTATGTCCGAGATTGGTCACTTTCGCCACCGGCGTGTAGTTAATCGCGCCTGCCGATGCTTTTGCAACAACAGCCGTCAGACCAACCGCCCGGTTCTTCCCGATAATTACGCCATGCGCACCCGCCAGATTTGCGGTGCGGATGATCGCACCCAGATTGTGCGGATCCTCAATGCCGTCCAGCAGAAAAAGAAACGGGGCCTCGCCCTTCTCCGCGGCTGTGGTCAGGATATCATCAACCGATGCATAACTGTAAGATGCCGCCGAGGCGATCACGCCCTGATGGGCACCTGTCTCGGACATCTGATCCAGCCGCTCCTTTGCGACAAACCGCACCGTTACCCCGCCCTTGCGGGCCGCGCGGAGAATGGTTGAAACTGCACTGTCTTTCAATCCGTCCTGCACATATAATTTGTCAATCGTCCGCCCTGCCTGAAATGCTTCGCGTACGGCATTGCGGCCCTCGATATATCCTGTATTCATATCTTGCATACGCTTATCCTTATCTGCTGCAAATCGGGGATTGTAGGGGTAGCGCTC
>CAZRNI010000212.1:0-4611 GCA_964601425.1 uncultured Eubacterium sp.
TCTCCGGCTCAGTCTCTACGGTCTCTTTGGTGCCGTCTTCCTTTTCCTTCTCTTCTGTCTTCGCCGGAACAGTGATGCGCTCAACAATCTCATCGTCGTCACGCAGGTCTGCCTCATCAACCGTCTCATACTCCGGCTCGGCATTTGCCTTTGTCAGGAAAATTTCATACGGCATAAATGCACAGTATTTCTCGAGCACACTGCGCACACGGTATTCATTTGCGTACTCCAGGCAGTCCTCATTCAGATGCAGGGTAACCATGGTGCCGACCTCTTCCCAGTCACCGCCGTCCATCGCATACTCTGTGCTGCCGTCACATTCCCAGTGAACTGCTTCTGCACCGTCCTGGAAGGAAAGTGTATCGATGTCAACCTGATCCGCTACCATAAATGCAGAATAAAATCCCAGACCAAAATGGCCGATGATCTGATCCTGGTCTGCTTTATCCTTGTATTTCTCAAGGAATTCCGTTGCACCCGAAAATGCGATATCCGTAATATCCTTCTGCACTTCTTCAGCTGTCATGCCAAGACCGTTATCGATAAAGCTCAGGGTCTTTGCCTTGTCGTCAACGATGACGTGTATTGCCGCCTTATAATCATCCGGCAGATGCTTCTCGCCGATCGCATCCAGCTTTCTGCGTTTCGTAATTGCATCACACGCATTCGAAATCAGTTCTCTTACAAAAATGTCCTGATCGGAATACATCCATTTTTTAATAATCGGAAAAATGTTTTCGCTGTTAATTGAAAGGTTGCCACGCTGCAGTTCCATGTTTTCACACTCCTTTTAGCAGAGACAGGAACAAAGATCTGGCCCCTGCCTCAGATAGAATTCGTCGGAGACAGCTATTTGTCCCTGTCTCCTCACCAGTACATATATTAGACCCGCAGAAATAGAAAGTCAAGAAAAAATCAGCACGCGTGATGTTCGAGTGCTGATAACTAGAAACAGGAGCCGCGCACGGAATAGGAGTCGCGCGCGCACCGATAGTATTGTGATAAGTCCACGCACGACTTCGTGCCCAGGCACTCCCGTCGTGCTACAGGCATTCGCATTCCGGGGCATACCCCTCCATGCTCATCCCTGTTGTCGTCTCATGAACAGGAGCAGACTTACACACAAGTGTGTATCTGCTCCTGTTCTGAGACTGGACTTATCACATAACTTACCAGGCTCCGCCTCCTCCGCCGCCGAAGCCGCCGCCGGAAAATCCGCCGCCGGAGAAGCTGCCTCCGCCGCCGAAACTGCCGTGTGACCCGGAATCTGGCATATTGGAAAAGCTTCCGGCATAACTGCGGGTTGTTGTCCGGGTAAAATCATTGTACCAAAGCGGTGAGAATACCCATATGCCGCCATCGTAGGTACTGAACCACGGTGGTCTTTCTACCTTTATATCTGTAAACTTCTTTGCCCAACGGCCTCCCAGGCCCATTGCGTAAGCATATGGCATGATCCGGAAGAAATAATTCGGATCGCTGTCCTGCAGGACACGCAGGCGGTCGATTTCTGCCGTCTGTATAAAGCTGCGGAATCCAAGGATCTTCCCCACAAGCGCGGCGCTTTCTTTTGTTCGCGCCCGCATAAAGATTGTGAAAAACAGGGTTGCGCCCATAGATAATGCCAGGAGAACCATCAATGTCATTTTAGATTCTGTGATGGCCGCCAGCGGTCCACCACCTATAATTATCGCCCGCTCTGCTACATATTCTACGGAAACAATCGAACCCAAAAAAGCAAGTAAATACAACAGCCATCCGAGCACTTCAAAGAACAGCGTTTTTATCCGCTTGCGCGAGCGCCTGACATCATATGAATGAATTGCCAGCCATGCGCCGCCGGCAGCCAGCGGCAGAAGGAAGAAAAGGTTCCATCTAAGTCCGTTCCTGAAGGTAAAGATATCTGCAAACAGCGTCACAAATACCAGATTCGCCAGCACCAGTCCGATGGAAACGATGCGGCATACTGTCGAAGCTTCTGTATACAGAGCTTTTTCCCCTGTATACTCTCCCTGCAGCTGAAATTTTGCAGTTTCCAGCTTTTTTCCATAATCCGACGGAAGCTTATCCAGATTTGCCGTCCGGATTTCCATTCCGTCGACTTTTTTCCGCCTTTTTCCGGAAAAGATCCCGCTGAACAGCGTACGTGCAAATTGTTTTTCGTCATCCGGCTCCGGTTTCCTCAGTTCCCGCAGCTCATATTCCTTTTTCTTCTTTTCATGAATGCCGAGATATCCCCGCGACGCGTAGTACATCAGCATAGAGGACATATCAGCCTTATCGACATGACCGTCAATGACATAGCCAAGTTCGGCCGGGGTCAGACCCTCCGGCGGTTCAAATTCAACCGGCTGCACAATCTCCGGATCCCGCCCGAAACGGAACCAAAGGATGCATGCCACAACGGGGCACCCGATGAGACACAGCAAAAGCAGATAAAGTGCCAGTGTATTGTTTCGCGCACCTTCCCAATACCCATCCGGCAGCTCCGCCTGCAGAGTCAGGCCGCTGCCCTTCGGGCTGTCCGTCACATGCATGTGGAATTCTGTGCCGCCGTCAAGCGTCCAGGTCTGTGTGCCGGCAATTTCTTCTTCGCCATACACTCCTGTGTATACCCCGAGCGATGCCGGATCAATTGATTTCGGCAGTGTCAGTGTAAGATCTGCCTCGCGAATCGACGTTCCCCATCCGGTAGGCAGCAGATCAATACTGAGATAATCTGCCGTATTATCATCATCTGCATTACAGATCAGATCGTAAGAAACCACATAGTGCTGTTGACCTGTCAGAAATTTGTCTTCATCGCCAATCCGGATCCCGACGTCTCCCACCTTGTAATCATCCACAAAATCGTAAGAGACATTTTTTGCGGTTTTTCCGCCCTTAACCTTTATGTGCTTGATTGTATACAGCTTTGAGCTGTATGGAATATACCGCTCAATGCCGCGGTGCGGCTGCCGGAAATCCACATCGATTTCTTCGCGCACACGGAATACATGCTTCTTTGTCGCTTCAACATGCACATCAAAACGTTCTGTGATGTAATCCGACGGATCCGAATCATAATAATTAACTGCAGTATAAGCAGGCCGGACCGTAAACAGCATTGCAATCAAAAGCGCAATGATAAGAATCAGAACGCCTGCCGCGATCCGCCGTCTTTGGTTCACCCGGTTTTGTTTTATATTTGTATCATTTTCCATAAGCAGATCTCCTGCGTTTTAGAACTGCACCTGTACATTCTCACGTTCTGCTTCGCTGCCGACCTCAAACATCGGTTTTCTGTCAAAGTGGAACATGCCGGCAATGATGCTGCTCGGGAACATCTCGCACTTGTTGTTATATTTCTTTACGACAGCATTGTAATACTTTCTGGCATTCGCAATATCCTGCTCTACCTGCTGCAGCTGATTCTGAAGATTCAGGAAATTTGTATTTGCCTTCAGATCCGGATACGCCTCAGCGACTGCAAACAGCGTTTTCAGTGCACCGGTCAGCTGATTTTCCGCCTGTGCACGCTCTTCTACAGAACCTGCGTTACTGACTTTCGCACGGGCAGCTGTAATATTTTCAAGAGTCTCCTTCTCATGTTTCGCATATCCCTTTACAGTTTCAACCAGATTCGGGATCAGATCAAACCGCTTCTTCAAATACACGTCCATCGTCGAGAAGCCTTCTTCCACACTGTTGCGTGCTTTGATAAAACCGTTGTACGTCGCGACTGCCCAGATGGCAATCACTGCAATAATAATAACAAGAATCAATACTGGACTCATATTACCCCTCCTGAAAAATAGATCCGGGCAGAACCCTGATGGTTCCGCCCGGTGTCGGTGGATTCTTACCTATAAAATAACATTTTAAGGTGGTTTTGTACAGGGGCGGTGCCTGATTGTTCTGACCGGATACCTCCCGGGATGTTTACCACCGGCGTCTGTGCAGCTTTTAAGATGTGCCGTCCACTCTGAATCAATCAGATATCGAGCTGCGGAATCTTCGCGAAGCTCTCTGCAAGCTCTTCATCTGTCGGGATATAATCGCTCATTCTGCCGTCGTTGTATGCCTCGTAAGCAGTCATGTCGAAGTAACCGGTGCCGGTAAGGCCGAAAATGATAGTCTTTTCTTCGCCGGTTTCTTTACACTTGAGTGCTTCGTCGATGGCAGCGCGGATTGCATGGCTCGATTCCGGTGCCGGCAGAATGCCTTCGACACGGGCAAACTGTTCTGCCGCCTCGAATACCTTTGTCTGCTCCACGGTGCGCGCCTCCATGTAACCGTCATGGTACAGCTGCGAAAGGATGGAGCTCATGCCGTGATAACGCAGACCGCCCGCATGGTTCGGCGACGGAATATAGTCATGACCGAGCGTGTACATCTTTGCCATTGGGCAGACCTTTCCGGTGTCTGCGAAATCATAGACAAATTTGCCGCGGGTGAAGCTCGGGCAGGATGCAGGCTCGACTGCGATGATGCGGTAATCTGCTTCACCGCGCAGTTTTTCTCCCATGAACGGAGCGATCATGCCGACGAGGTTGGAACCGCCGCCCGCACAGCCGATGATGATATCCGGCTTAATGCCGAATTTATCGCAGGCAGCCTTTGTCTCCAGAC
>CAZRNI010000213.1:0-3126 GCA_964601425.1 uncultured Eubacterium sp.
GGCAGCATTGTCGGGGTGCACGATGTGATTTACGCAGGAACAGATGAAGTGATCGAGCTTCGCCACACGGCGTACTCCCGCGCAATTTTTGCAAAGGGTGCAGTTTCGGCGGCAAAATATCTGGCCGGAAAACCGGCAGGTATGTATGATATGGCGGATGTGATCGGCTGATGAGCCAGGTGTATCAGAACCGGATTCACCGGGGGTGCCGGGCAAATAATCATTTATGTTGCTTTTAGCGACCATATCATTAATATTATGATAATGAAAAAGCTGCGGGCTTCAGGCCTGCAGCTTTTTTAGATCTTCGTAGAAGTGCGGATAGGAAATACTGACACATTCTGCGTCTCTGATTTCGGTTTCGCCGTCTGCGGCAAGTGAAGCGACAGCGGCGGACATTGCCATGCGGTGATCCATATTTGTCTCAATAACAGCGCCGTGGAGCGGCTTTCCCCCGCGGATGATCATACCGTCTTCCGTCGCTTCTATATCTGCGCCCATGGCACGCAGCATATTGACGACCAGATCGATCCGGTTGGATTCTTTTACTTTGAGTTCCTGCGCATCACGGATGATGGTGGTTCCGTCAGCATATGCAGCTAGAACTGCGATCACCGGCAGTTCGTCGATCAGACGGGGAATCAGCCCGCCCGCAATTGTACAGCCGTGCAGTGACTGGTGCCGGATGAACAGATCGGCAGAAGTCTCACCGCCGGAAACCTGCCGGTTTTCTGTCTGAATGGTGCCGCCCATCATGCGGATGACTTCGAGCATACCGTCTCGCGTCGGATTGATCCCGACATTGGTCAGAAGAATCTCGGCGTCCGGTACGATCAGGGCGGCGGCAATGAAGTACGCGGCAGAAGAGATATCGCCGGGTATCAGAATGTCGATGGCTTTCAGATCCGGTTCGGGCTGCACCGTAACAGTTGTTCCGGATGCAGAAAGGTGTGCGCCGAAACCCTGAAGCATCAGTTCCGTGTGATTGCGGGAAACGGCTGGTTCGCTTACGGATGTCTCGCTGTCAGCGTACAAGCCGGCAAGCAGGATACAGGATTTTACCTGTGCAGAAGCTACGGGAGAGTCATACCGTATACCATGCAGATCGGCAGGTGCTGTCAGAAGGGGCGCACATCCGCTTCCGGATTTACTCCGTATATCCGCGCCCATGGAAGTGAGCGGATCAATGACGCGGCGCATCGGACGGGTCTGCAGAGAGGCGTCTCCTGTCAGGCGTGCCGGAAACTTCTGGCCGGCCAGAATGCCGGAAAGCAGGCGCATCGTTGTGCCGCTGTTGCCGCAGTCAAGTGTATCCCGCGGCGCTTGCAGTCCGTGCAGTCCTTTTCCGTGAATGGTAACAGCTGTTCCGTCCAGTGTAATGTCAATTCCCATTTTCCGGAAACAGGAGATAGTAGACAGACAATCCACACCGGCCAGAAAGCCGCCGGCGCGGGTTGTGCCGTTTGCGAGCGATCCGATCATGACAGAGCGGTGAGAGATGGATTTGTCGCCGGGGACCTGAAGCTGTCCTTTCAGAGGACAGCCGCTTTTTTTCATAATCATAATTCAATACCTGATTTCACGTTGTCTTCCTTACAACATAGTTGCGTTTCTTCAGTATCTCGACGGCCTGGTCACGGGCGGTGCCGTCATAGAATTCGATCCGGAGGACACCTTCTTCAAACTCACGGTTATGGATGATGCCGAGGTTGCGGATGTTGATGCCGCTCATGGCAAGGAGGGTTGTAATCGTTGCGATGCCGCCGGCCTCGTCGTAGATGTCGAGGTAGATGATATACTGACGCGGTACCGGACCGGTAACCGTGTCGGACAGGGAATCTCGGTAATCCCGCGAAGAACGGAACATTTCGTGAATTGCAGAACCGTCTCCGTGATCCACGTGAGTTTGTGCCTCCTGCAGCAGCTCGATGTATTTACCGAGTGTTTTGCTGATCTGCGGACCGTTTGTCATGCAGATCTGCTCCCACATGTCAGGAGAGGATGAGGCAATTCTTGTGATGTCGCGAAAACCGCCCGCAGCGACCAGCTTCATCAACTGGTCATCTGTGTCGCCGGTCCGCACAAGGTTGACGAGTGCGGAAGCAACAATATGCGGCACATGGCTGACACCGGCGACAATATAGTCGTGGGCTGCAGCGGTCGTGACCATGGGGATTGCTCTGCAGGCAGCAACAAGATTGCGGAGTTTTGTGACAGATTCCTGCGGAACATCGCGGCATGGTGTCAGAAAAAAATATGCATTTTCCAGCAGATAATCAGAGGCACTGGAAAGGCCGGTCCGCTCGGAGCCAGCCATCGGATGCCCGCCGATAAACCGGGAAGAAAGTCCCGCTTCTTCAGCGGCAGTTACAATGTTATTTTTGACACTTCCGACATCTGAGATGATGCAGGTATCTTTCGTAATCCGGGCAAGCCTTGGCAGGAAGGCCGCATTTGCCTGAACAGGCGCACACAGGAAGAGCAGGTCGCATTCTGCAAAGCGGGGATCGTCCGGTCCGCAGGCATAATCGATGATATTCTGACGGACGGCTTCTTCAAGAACTGCGTGTGTCCGGTTCCATGCGATCAGTTCTGTTTCCGGAAAATATTTTCGAATGGTCTTGGCAAGTGATCCGCCGATCAGACCAAGTCCGTAAAATCCGATTGTTTTCATGAATAGACTCCTTAGCAGGTTTCGGGTTTCGCGTCAAGTCGTGTAAACAAGACTAGAATCAAGTGTAAAGCAAGCGTTCGGAAAAGTCAAAATGTTATAAAAGGGTTGAAAAAGAAGCCAATCATTAGTAAAATATATCCATAGTGCGCAAAAACAGATGCACGATTATTTTAGATACGCCCGGAATCATTTCCTGCATCAGATCTGCAGGCGTAGCATCCGGTTGTGTATGATTAAATTGGGAGGTAACAGTAGATATGAAAGTTTACAGCACAGAAAAAATCAGAAACGTCGTTCTCCTCGGACACGGCGGCGCCGGAAAGACCACCCTTGCAGAGGCAATGGCATACCTCTCCGGTATTACAAACAGATTGGGAAAAGTCACTGACGGAAATACAGTCAGCGATTACGATAAGGAAGAGATTAAGCGTAAGTTTTCCATTTCAACTGCC
>CAZRNI010000213.1:3136-4552 GCA_964601425.1 uncultured Eubacterium sp.
TCCTTGACACACCGGGATTCTTCGATTTTGTCGGTGAAGCTGAAGAAGCAGCTGCAGCAGCTGACGCTGCAATCATCGTTGTCTCCGGTAAGGGCGGCGTTGAAGTCGGCACGAAGAAGGCATGGGATCTCTGCGAGCGCTACAATCTGCCGCGTATGATCTTTGTTACCGATATGGATATCGACAATGTCAGCTACCGCAAGGTCGTGGAAGAACTGCAGGAACTCTACGGAAAGCGCATCGCTCCGCTGCACATGCCGATCCGTGAGAACGAGAAGTTCATCGGCTATGTCAATATTATCAAGCAGAAAGCCCGTAAGTACATCGATAAGGATAAGAAGGAAGAGATTCCGGTACCGGAATATTCCATGGAATACCTTGAGAACTACAGAAGTGAACTGATCGAATCCGTCGCTGAGACCAGCGAGGAGTTCATGGAGCGTTACTTTGAAGGAGATGAGTTCTCTGATGCAGAGATCGCAGCTGCAGTTGCTACCAACGTACATGACGGCAGCATCGTTCCGGTCTGCATGGGCGCACCGGTAAATCTGCAGGGTATCCGTATTCTTCTGAATGACGTCGTTGCATATTTCCCGAATCCGTCCCAGCGTAAGAAAGCCGGACTGGACAAGAGCGGCAGCGGCACATTTGATGCGGACTATGATTTCCAGAAACCGAAGAGTGCATTTGTCTTCAAGACCATCGCAGATCCGTTCCTCGGAAAATATTCCCTGATCAAGATCTGCTCAGGTGTCGTCAAGGCAAACGAGACCCTCTACAACGTTTCACAGGAATGCGATGAGAGACTTGGCAAGCTCTATGTTATGTGCGGCAACAAGACCAATGAAGTGCCGGAACTTCATGCAGGTGATATCGGTGCTGTTGCGAAGCTTGCAACCGCGAAGACAGGTGATTCCCTTGCAACCAAGGATCATCAGGTAGACTTCGGAAGCATCAAGATCTCCAAGCCTTACACCGTTAAGCGCTATATTACAAAAGACAAAAAGGATGTCGACAAAGTATCCCAGGGCCTGGCTCGTCTTGCAACAGAAGATATGACCATGAAGATCGTTGTCGATTCCGCGAACTCTCAGACGCTGCTGTATGGTATCGGTGACCAGCACCTTGATGTCATTGCCAGCAAGCTGAAAGACCGCTACAATGTAGAGATTGATCTCGTACAGCCGAAGGTTGCATTCCGCGAGACCATCCGTAAGAAATCTGACGTACAGGGCAAGTACAAGAAGCAGTCCGGCGGACACGGACAGTACGGTGATGTTCGCATGCGTTTCGAGCCGTCAGGCGATCTTGAGACACCTTACGTATTTGAAGAAGAAGTTGTCGGCGGATCTGTTCCGAAGAACTACTTCCCGGCAGTTGACAAAGGCCTTGCAGACTGCACAAAGGCAGGCCCGC
>CAZRNI010000214.1:0-737 GCA_964601425.1 uncultured Eubacterium sp.
ACAGACCGATCTGATTTTGGCCGACATTACTAAGGCTCAAGCCCATGGTATACAGTTCTGTTTTATTTCCAAAACTGTCCTCCATATTCTTCAGTTGGGTCGCGACCGTTCCAATCGTATCCCATGTAACTTTATGGCCGCCGTTCGGATATGTATAGTTTGGAGCGCCATCTGTGACAAGCACCACTACATGCTTATGATTATTATACTTATCAGCATTTGCCGGATCCCGGAATTTGGAAATCGCCATTGCCAGGCCTCCCTCCTGGTTGGTCTGCCCGGCCAAACTGATATTATCCAGCTTATCCAGCAAAGTTGCCATCTGGTCTTTTCCATACGTGCCATAATCCGTAATATTTGCGTTAAATCCGATGAGGCCGATCTGGGCTTTATCATCTACAGAATAGATAACCTGAGATGCAACCCGAACACACTGCTTCAGATATTCAATCCGGCTTACATAGTTCCCGCGTGTTCCATATTCGGAATCAGTCGTAAAATCATCGATTTCGGTTGTATAGATTTTCCCTTCAAGGTCGCTATAGTAAAAACGTTCCGGAATAATTCCGATTGCTTTTTGACCATCCGGAGGATTGTAGTTGGAGGCATCAACCCATTCCCAGGTACCATAAGCCTCACCTTGCTCCGGTCAATAGGCAGCTCCAGGTAGTGATCGCGGAAGGCATAGTTCTGCGCTGAATCCAGAACTTCCAGCCTTGCGGACGCCGGATCCCCGC
>CAZRNI010000214.1:747-4542 GCA_964601425.1 uncultured Eubacterium sp.
AACCCATTCCCAAGTACCATAAGCCTCACCTTCATAATAATTCCATCCTCCCTGGTTATACCAGTGTTTTGTTTCCCGAGGATTGTAGAAAAATGCATACTGCGTCGCGCTTCCGTTCGGATCATTGATCACAAAATACGTCTGATTTGTATCTCCATACTGATTCAGCCAATTCATGACCGCATTAATATTATTTCCATTGAGACTTCCTACTTCTGTAATAGATGTAGGGAAAAACATGGATCTCGAAGCATCCACGACGAATTCAAGTGCAATACTCGGTGAGATTTCACGATCTGCTGAAGAAGCAGTAATATCTATTCGATACACTCTGTTTTCATAATCATGGACCTCTGCCGTTTTATCGGTGGAGAAGCCCTTGGTCATCTGACTCTGCCACATGGAAATGATGGAATCCACTTCTTCCTGTGTGAAGAAATCTGTCTCATTTGAATTCGCAGTGAACGTAGAGGCGTTTGCGAAATAGAGGGGAGAAGCAGCATCACTATCTATCTGAACAACACTGAGCTCTCCGTTTTCAGCCGACAGCGTCCGCGTCACATTCCGGTATGTATAGTATAGTTTGTGACTGCCGGCATCCATCCTGATCTGACGGGCAGTATTTATTTCCCAGCCAGCGTCTGTAGGACAGATAAAACTTATCCCGGTAGTATCATCTCCCTGTGAATAGGGCGCATCCGACACACGCCCTGTTGCATTCGCGCCCTGGTTTGATGATACGTACCATAAATAATCATTAATATAATCTGTTGTTGTTGTACCCGGTCCGGTAAAGGAGACCGTCTGATTGAAATAGCGAACCTTTGTCAGAGTGCCGTCATGTTTGAGAGCATAGTATGTGTCTCCGTCCTGCAGAACAAGAACATGCTGCCCGTTATTCGTTGGCCATCCACTGTCTTTGACATTTGAAATAGTACCAATGACAGAGAAACCTTCCTGTTCGTAAATTACCTCCGTATTGTTTTTGTTTCTCTGTATTTCTTCGATGATCTCTGTCCCATTTTGGGCAAAATGAATCACACTGAGCTCTTCATCGTCAAAGAAAGCAAGACCGTCTTCATGCACAATTTCTACTTCTACAGCCGTTTCCGGCTCGACTTTTTTACCATTTTTCTGTATCTCAATGTCAAAAAATCTGCAGAAGCTTATATATCCCTCTTTGTTGTCCTGCTCCCATTTTTCCAGAGCTTCTTTCAGATACTTTTCGTATTTTTCCGATCCTTCCGGGATCTCCTCTGCCACAAGCACTGATCCCTTCGGAATATTTGCATCATCTTCATAATTAACCGTGATCCGGAAATGCTCTCCGTCGGCAGTCAGCACATTCGTACTGATCTGCGCATCCGTCACCTTAACTACAAATTGCTCCCCATTCTTCATGGTGACAGTCAGACTTTCTTCACTCGTAAACGGCTGTACGCTAATCAGAGCCCAGTCCCCGGCTTCCACCGTCTGCGTATTGATCTCTGTGATCTGCTCTTCTGTCAGTTCCGCGCTGTACTCACACTCCAGCCCGCGGCCTTCCTTAATCTGGCCAACCGTGGTATCTGCTTCAACCTTGCTAACATCCACAAGGGACGGCGTGCTGAATTCCACAGAAGCCACGTCCGCAACAAATTTCCTTGTGGCTTCGCTGACTTCCACATCGCCCAACGTGAGCGCCGTATTCGTATCGAAGTTTACACTATTCTCTTCTACCACATCGTTGGCGGCGTTTTCCTCAGCATTTTCTACAATTACAGACTCGGTTTCGTCCCCATTTCCCTCAGAGTTTGTATCGCCAATTATACCCAGCACTTCTACCAGGTCTGTAAAGCTTACAAATCCACCTCCAGGAAGGCTAAACTGGTACATTTTGCCGTTCACGGAGTACTCAAAGTCCACCGTATACACGATCGCATACACGGACAGACTCTCTGCCTCGAATTGTACTTCTCCGTTCTTCTCTGTTGTTTCTATTACTTCCGCACTGCTGCCTGTGAGTTTTTCGCTGACCACCTGCGCAGCTCTGTTCAGCGGATTTTTCGCAACTGCGCTCATAACCGTATCTATACCGGTTCCCGGAAAATGCACTGCATAGACGCCCGATGCCTCATCAGCAATTTCCTTTCCGAGATCAACGCTCACAGAAATCGGCGACTTCGGCTGAATCTCCTCTCCGTCAGCATTATAAATGGTCAGGTCGAACAGGCCCGGCATCTCCTTTGCCCGGCTGTTCTCCAGATCTGTATACTGATCGACTGCTGCAAGTGCACGCTCACGATATGCATCAAAATCATCACGTTTCTCTGTCAGTGCAACTGCGCGGAATTCTGCATCTGCCGGAATTCCACTCTCCTCTGTGTATGATACGCGAATGCTGTAGTCAGAACCTTCCACTGCAACCGTGCGTTCTTCTGCAACACTTTCAGACAGTTCTTCAGCATTTGTATTTGTATCTGTATCTTGATCCGTTAAGATTTCGATCTCTTTGAGATGATCCGCATCTCCTGACTCTGTGACCGGCTCCGCAGAAATAGACTCGGCGTTCTGCTTCGTCTGATTGTTTTCAGACGAAGATCCATCTTCATTTACATCTGCACTTACATCAGAATCTGTCTTGGCTTCTAAATCTGCTTCTGCACCGTCAGTCGATTTCTCCTCTTCGGCATCCTGACTGCCTGCCGGATTTTCCACGTCAACGAAACACGCATCCGAATGCTGATGTGCGCGCAGTTCAAGCTGACCGCATACCAGATGATTCGGATCCCCATTAATCACCTGATTGCCGTCTTCGTCAGTCTCAATCGTTACCCAGCCCATTTCGACCGGAGATTCTCCGTCCGGACCGTTTTCATAACAGTCGACCGTGTGCGTGTGAAGTGCGGATTCACCGCAGGTCAGCACGCGTTCTTCTGTATAACATTCATCTGTATGGGTGTGGTCTTCTCCTTCTTCCATACCGCAGGTCAGTACCTTTTGTGTGGAATAGCACGCGTCCGTATGGACATGCTCTGCGCGCTCAGGAAGATCGCACACGAGCTTGCTATCGATATAGCAGTTTTCATCGTGTGTATGCACAACCCAATCTGCTTTTCCGCAGATCAGTTCACGTTTTGTGCCGGTCTGTTTTCCGTTTTCATTATATACAGGAATTTCTGCGTAACAGCTGTCAGTGTGCTTGTGCACATCCAGAGAACAGGCATATTCACGCGTACTCTGTCCGTTCCCATGCATTGACCCCTGCACAGCAAGATCAACCCCTGCCATATTGGAGGCCTCATTGCGTTCCAGTGCGATCGCAGGCATAATCAACGTGTAAACCGTTGTAAATACAACGATCATTGCGATGGCAGAGTGAATATTTTTACGGGTAATATTCGGTCTCCGCATGCTTCTGACGAGATTTCTGAGATTTCTGAGACTCTTTTTCATCAATACTTCCTCAAACAACCCATATGGTGCTACACAAAAATTGCTTACAACTACTATGATAACAATTACCCGACTCAAGATCCGTCGAAAAGTGGAATCTTTATTGCAGAGTACTGCAAATTACAATCAGCCCAGTATATTATTTTAATCATTTATGGCTTACATTTCAAGTTGTTTACTGTAATAAACTATTGTAATTTACTGTATTACGCATAAATATCCTATTATAGTAGGGTGTACACTTAAATTGTATGAAGTATTGAAAGATCCCAGAAATATTACCTCCGCTCGGCACAAAAAAGAAATGGTGTGCTACCCGTCAAGAGGACAGTAAAAAATTAAAAAGTTCCGTACCGCCAG
>CAZRNI010000215.1:0-4525 GCA_964601425.1 uncultured Eubacterium sp.
GTTATACCAATGATAAACAGATCACAGACCACTATGCCATCATTCCGACCGGACAGGGTCTGGAGCAGCTGCAGCGGATTTCGGAACTGTCACGCAAAGTGTATGACTGCATTGTGCGGCGTTTCCTGTCGATCTTTTATCCGGCGGCTGTTTACAGGAAAATCCAGCTCGTCACGGAAGTGGACCGGGAACGGTTCCACAGTTCCTTCCGGATTCTGGAGCAGCCCGGATATCTGGAAGTCGCCGGCATGCCCGGAAAGCAAAATGCAAAGGGCAGGACAAATACGCCGAATGCAGGCGGGCCGCAGGATGAGAGCAGTGTAAACGGGAATACAATAGATACCGGAACGGAAGAAACAGATATCACGGACGCGGCTTTTCTGGAGCAGCTGACGAAGCTGAAAAAAGGTGACCGGATCCCGCTTGCCGGGTACCGGATCCGGGAGGGTGAGACTTCTCCGCCAAAGCGCTATACATCCGGTTCGATGATTCTGGCAATGGAAAATGCCGGTCAGCTGATCGAGGATGAAGAGCTGCGTGCCCAGATTAAGGGCAGCGGTATCGGGACTTCTGCAACAAGAGCCGAAATCCTGAAAAAACTGGTGGCAATTAAGTATCTTGCACTGAACAAGAAAACCCAGGTTATTACGCCTACACAGATGGGCGAAATGGTATATGATGTGGTAGATGCATCGATCCGCCCGCTGCTCAATCCGGAATTGACGGCCAGCTGGGAAAAAGGTCTGACGTATGTTTCTGAGGGAAGTATCACCTCAGAGGAATACATGCAGAAACTGGAGGCATTTGTCGCACGGCATACACAGAATGTGCAGGGACTGCGCAACCAGAGTGCGCTGAAGCAGCGGTTTGATCAGGCGGCAGGGTTCTACAGGAAAGGGAAGAGAAAATAGAAGATATTATGAATGAAAAAATGAGAGAAATGTATGAAGCGCGGGGGATCAGCCCGGAGGTTGTGAACTATGGGGAGCGGATCCTCAAAGGTCTGGAGGAGCGGTTCCGTGAGGTTGACGCGGTTGCGGAATATAACCAGATGAAGGTGCTCGGCGCGATGCAGGACTGCAGGGTCTCCGAAGCATGTCTGTATCCGTCGACAGGTTATGGATATAACGATCTGGGAAGAGAGACGCTGGAAGCGGTTTATGCCGCAGCATTTCACACAGAGGATGCGCTGGTGCGCCCGCTGATTGCGTGCGGAACACATGCGCTCGGGGTGGCACTTTCAGGAAACCTGCGTCCGGGTGATGAGCTGCTTTGCCCGGCGGGCAAACCGTATGATACGCTCGAGGAGGTGATCGGAATACGCCCGTCGAACGGCTCACTGGCGGAGTACGGGATTACCTACAGGCAGGTGGATCTGCTTCCGGACGGAACGTTCGATTATGAGGCGATCCGTGCGGCGGTAAATGAGCGCACGAAGCTGGCAGCCATCCAGCGGTCCAAGGGTTACCAGACCCGTCCCTCATTCGGCGTGGATGAGATCGGAGAACTGATCCGCTTCCTGAAGGAGATCAAACCGGATCTGATCTGTATGGTCGACAATTGTTACGGTGAATTTACAGAGGTGAAGGAGCCGACAGATGTCGGAGCAGATCTGCTGGTCGGATCATTGATCAAAAACCCGGGCGGCGGTCTGGCACCGATCGGCGGCTATATTGCCGGAAAAAAACAGTATGTGGAAAATGCAGCGTACCGTCTGACTACGCCGGGACTGGGAAAGGAAGTCGGTGCGACGCTCGGTGTTACGCAGCCGTTCTTCCAGGGATTCTTCCTGGCACCGACCGTTACAGCGGCAGCGCTGAAGGGCGCGATGTTTGCCTCCGCAGTATACGAATCACTGGGATTTCAGTGTGTGCCCGGCGCAGATGAATCGCGGCATGATATTATCCAGTCTGTCGTATTCGGCAAAAAAGAGGGTGTCATCGCCTTCTGCCAGGGCATTCAGGCAGCGGCGCCGGTTGATGCGCACGTGGTGCCGGAACCTTGGGCTATGCCGGGATACGACAGCGATGTCATCATGGCGGCCGGTGCATTTGTACAGGGCTCGTCTATAGAGCTGTCTGCAGACGGTCCGATCAGGGAACCGTATGCGGTCTACTTCCAGGGCGGTCTCACCTGGCCGCACGCAAAATTCGGTATCCTCATGAGCCTGCAGAAACTGATGGATGCAGGATTGATTCAACTCAGTGAGGGATTGATAAAGGAGTGACCTCGCGGGGAGCTGTCATATTATGTATTTGTCTGCATAATACGGCGGCTCTTTTTGTTTTGGTGTGGTGGTTGTTAGAACTTTTATGATATCTATGGAACCGGAATACATTGCCTCTGTTCCCCGGATGGCGTATTATACAGAATATAGAATCCGTATTTACCAGATTTTTCTGAAATATATCTCAGTGTGAGATGCCCCCCGCCTCTATAGGCGGCGGGCAACAAATCAGTCTCAGGGGCGGGACTTGAATGAGCCGGAAAAACGGGCAGCACAATTTGCTCCGTTTGCGGCTCAGACCGTCGGAATCGATTTGATGTGAAACTGTAACAGAGAGAACAAAAATAAGTCGGGATACAGAAGGGAGCAGACACTGTTATGATGGACTTGAAGGAACTCCTGAAATATTTCAGTGAGAGTGAGACAATTGGTGAGAATCCGGAGGCAATTCAGCTGATGCGGTATTACAGCCGCGAGGCGCAGAAGATTACCATGCAGATCAATACCCAGTACCACGAACCGGCGGAACTGCAGAAGCTGTTTTCCGAACTGATCGGGAAGCCGGTGGATGAAGGGTTTGGCCTGTTTCCGCCGTTTTATACCGACTTTGGAAAAAACATTACAGTCGGAAAGTATGTATTTATCAATGCGGGATGCAAATTCCAGGATCAGGGCGGTATTTTCATTGATGACGGTGCACTGATTGGTCACGGCGTCGTACTTGCGACACTGAACCATGATCTGGCACCTGAGAAGCGGCAGGCACTGCATCCGGCGCCGATTCATATCGGCAAAGGTGTCTGGATCGGTGCCAATGCAACGGTCTGCGCGGGCGTAACGATCGGGGATAACGCGGTTGTTGCAGCAGGGGCAGTTGTCGTAAAGGACGTCCCGGCGGATACCATTGTCGGCGGCGTACCTGCAAAATTCATTAAGAGGATCGATGAATGAGACTGGTCGATACATTTCCAACCAACAGAATCGGTGATCTGGAGTACCGGGTAGGACGCGTGTTTCCGTTTGGTGCGACTGTGACAGACGGCGGCGTGAATTTCAGTATTTTCTCGAAGGAAGCGACGGGATGTACGCTGCTGCTGTATCATCATGGCTGTGCGGAACCATTTGTTGAGATTCCGTTCCCGGAAGAATTCCGGATCGGGAATGTCTACACGATGATGGTTTTTGGAATTAACATCGAGACGACAGAATATGGATACCGGTTTGACGGGCGGTATGAACCGGAGAAGGGTTACCGCTTTGATCAGACAAAAGTCCTTCTGGACCCGTATGCGAAATCCATTTCCGGCAGGTCTGTATGGGGCAGGGAACCGGACCGGAGGACGGAGTTTCAGCATCGCGGCCAGCTGATCCGGGAGGATTATGACTGGGAAGGCGATAAACCACTGGAAATCCCGCAGCGGGATCTTGTAATCTATGAGATGC
Organism: uncultured Eubacterium sp.; assembly: GCA_964601425.1. Classification (GTDB taxonomy): domain Bacteria; phylum Bacillota; class Clostridia; order Lachnospirales; family Lachnospiraceae; genus CADBRN01. The sequence goes on from CAZRNI010000215.1 coordinate 3,671, forward strand.
ACGTGCGGTCCTTCACGCAGCACAGTTCGAGCGGTGTACGGTATAAGGGTACATTTGCAGGAATTATCGAGAAGATTCCCTATCTGAAGGAACTGGGCGTCAACTGCATCGAACTCATGCCGGTCTTTGAATTTGATGAATTTGAACATGCCAGAGAAGTAAATGGCAGAAAGCTGGTAAACTACTGGGGTTACTCGACAGTCGGATTCTTTGCCCCGAAAGCAGGCTATGCGGTCTCCGCACCTTATGGGATGGAAGCGGATGAACTGAAGAATCTGATCCGCCAGCTGCATAAGAACGGGATTGAAGTGATCCTTGACGTGGTATTTAACCACACGGCAGAGGGAAATGAAAACGGACCGTATATTTCTTTCCGCGGAATTGATAACCGCACCTACTACCTGCTGACGCCGGTCGGACATTATTATAATTTCAGCGGCTGCGGCAATACAATGAACTGCAACCATCCGGTTGTACGGAACTTTGTACTGGACTGTCTGCGCTACTGGGTTTCAGCCTACCATGTGGACGGCTTCCGGTTCGACCTGGCTTCGATTATGTCGCGGGACGAAGACGGGACGCCGATGTTGGACCCGCCGCTGCTGGATCTGATTGCCCACGATGCCGTGCTCGGCAGAAGCATTCTGATTGCGGAAGCATGGGATGCAGGCGGATTGTATCAGGTTGGAACATTCCCGTCCTGGAAAAGATGGTCGGAGTGGAACGGGAAATACCGCGACTGTGTCCGCAGGTTTATCAAGGGAGATGCCGGGTGTGCGCCGGAGCTGTATGAGAGAATCGGCGGATCGGAAGACCTGTACCGCGGCAGATCGCCGATGGCCTCTGTGAATTTTA
>CAZRNI010000216.1:0-1632 GCA_964601425.1 uncultured Eubacterium sp.
AGAAGATGGGAATGGTATTCCAGTCCTTCAATCTGTGTGGCCATCTGACAGTGGTCGAAAATCTCATGCTCGCGCCGATGTATCTCTTAAAGAAATCCAGACAGGAAGCTTATGACAAAGGAATGGAGCTTCTGAAAACCGTTGGTCTCGCAGAGAAGGCACTCAGTTATCCGGATGAGCTGTCGGGCGGGCAGAAGCAGCGTGTGGCAATTGCGCGGACGCTTGCAATGGATCCGGATGTGATTTTGCTGGACGAGCCGACCAGTGCCCTTGACCCTACGATGGTTTCAGAGGTGCAGGCGGTCATCCGGGATCTGTCCAAGAGCGGAAAGACCATGTTGATTGTTACCCACGAGATGAATTTCGCAAGAGCCATTTCGAACAGAGTCTTTTATATGGATGAAGGCGGCATTTACGAAGAAGGAACACCCGAAGAGATATTTGACCGGCCTCAGAAGGAGCTTACAAGGAGATTCATCAAGGGACTTAAGGTATTTGAGGCAGTCATTGACAGCAAAGACTACGACTTTATCGGTTTTGGTGCAGAGCTTGACAGGTACCTCCTGAAAAATGATGTGGATGCAGCGCAAAAATACCGGATCAGACTTGCGATCGAGGAACTTGTGCAGCAGATCCTCCTGCCGGTATATGAGCAGCCGCATATAAAGATAAATGCAGAGTATTCTCCGAAAGAAAGTACATGTCTGATCGATGTAAGATACCAAGGTGATCCGTTCGATCTCAATGACACAGAAAATGAGCTGGCGCTCGCAGTGCTGAAAAGCACGGCAAAGGAAATGAAGTACAGCTTTGATGAAGAAGACGATGCATCGAATCATGTAAAGATATGGATCAGACCCTAAAAGGAGACAAGGGACGGTTCTCTGTCTCCTTCCGATATAATTACCAGGGAGGAAGATTTCAGACTATGAATAGAAAAAAACGGGGATACCCTCTTGCAGAGCGCATGCTTTCAATAATGCTGATTCTCGACCTTGTTCTGGCAGGTGTTTCGTTCTATCCTGCTGCTGTCCGTGCGGAAGAAATGCAGGCAGAAGAAGCCCAGTCAGAGGATGAAGTCCAGATTGAGATAGATCTGGAGGAAACCGAAGCAGAGACAGCTGGCATGGAGGAGATTATCGAACAGGCTGCCGAGGAGTGTGACAGCTTTGCACCCGAGGCAGGCCAGGAGCTCCTGACAACCGGCGGGAAGCCGGAATTCTTTGATCTGCGGAACGCCGACGGCAATGGAACGAGCTATATCACGCCTGTAAAGCAGCAGAATCCGTTTGGATCCTGCTGGGGATTCGGTGCGATCGCAGCGGCGGAGAGCAGCATTCTCTCACAGGGACTTGCCGCAGAAAGTGGCTATGATTCCGACACCCTCGACCTTTCTGAAAAACAGACCGCATGGTTTGTCACACAGCCTGTCAATGATAAAAATAATCCGCAGTACGGAGAAGGACTGCAGTTTTTTAACGGAAATCCGACAGACGCGGCAAGGTATAACCTGGGCGGGTTTACCCTCTACGCAACGAATCTGTTTGCCTCCGGTGCCGGTCCGGTTGATGAGAATACACAGATCCTTGGCAAGTATATTGTTTTCAAGTATAAGGTTATGCAGTTCAGCAG
>CAZRNI010000216.1:1642-4522 GCA_964601425.1 uncultured Eubacterium sp.
CGTTATAAAGGCCGCAATGGCAATGTCCTTCTGCGCAGTGCGACCTGGATCGATGAAAACGGCGAAGAGCAGACCGGCGTCAAGAAACTGTTCTACAATTCCGACGATGACTGGTCGATTCCGGACCAATATCGCTTCAGGCAGAGCTACAGCCTGAAAGAGTCCTACATGCTCCCGACGCCGTCCACCAAAGAAAATGGCGGCACTGTGAAAATCTATCACCCGGAGGCAACAGAAGCCATTAAGGAGCAGCTGCTTCTCAACCGCGCGGTATGCATCAGTCTGAAAGCGGATCACAGCAGACCCGGTGAGAGCTCGAGGACGGGCGGAAATATGAGCGACAACTGGTCGCAGTGTATTCTTGATGACAACGAGGAACCGAATCACGTTGTCACAATCGTCGGATATGATGACAATTATCCCAAAGAACTTTTCCGCGAAGGCAGTCAGCCGCAGGAAGACGGTGCCTGGCTTATCAAAAACAGCTGGGGTTCCGATCTGAATGAATTTCCGAATAACGGCTATGAACACTGGGGACTTCTGGAAGGGCAGGACCAGGTCGGCCAGGCAGGCGGTGCAGAAGCAGTTTCCGCGCAGCATACAGGATATTGCTGGCTGTCTTATGAGGATAAATCCATTGAGAATCCGGAGGCGTATTCTTTCGAATCCGCCGTGCCGGATCAGGTGATTCAGCAGCATGATTATCTGCCGGTTCAATCATATCAGATGTACGCAACAGAAGCCGTCAGCAGGATGGCAAATGTGTTCAAGGCAGGCGAAAACGGAAAAATCGAGGATGTATCTGTATTTACCGCCACGCCCGGAACAACAGTTTCATTCAAAATATACCTGCTGTGGGATGACTGCCGTAATCCGGAAGAAGGAGAATGTGTCTATGAATCTGCACCGGCAACATACAGCTGGGGCGGCTATCACAAAGTATCCATTGATCCGCAGGCAAATATCATCGTCTCGAACGGGCAGAAATACGCGGTCGTCGTGGAAGAAATCACACCGTCCGGCAAATACAGTATTTCCTTCGGACAGGGTGTCAATTTGGGAAAATGTGCCTTTACACCGGTTGTGAACGCGGAGGAAAGCTACCTTTTCATCGACAATGTGTGGAAAGATATTTCAGAAAAAGAGACGCAGGATATTCTGGTCGGGGAAGATGCATATGGAATGGACAATTTCCCCATCAAGACATACCTGACGCCGACAGAGACAGGCGGTGCTTACCTGTCCATCAACGGACTGGATCCGTTCGGCGAACAATCGCAGGTTTTGAAAGTGAATCAGCAGACAAAAGTGGAAGCCTTTTTCAAAGGTGCGGCGGATGATCTTCCGGTTACTCCGGAAATCAGCTGGCAGGCCTCGGATCCGGAGATCTTCTCCATTGACATCAAAGACAAGAACAACTGCGTTGCGATCCTGACAGCAAAAAAAGCAGGCACTGCAAATCTTATCGTTGATGCCGGGATCTACGGGAAGAAGATTATTAAAATCGACGTTCACAAATACGCCATCACAGGCGCCACACTTGCGCCGGAATCAGAAATACTCGCATATACAGGAGAACCGCTGCAGCCGGAGCCGGTCGAAGTAACGGCCGAGACAGCCGGCGAGGAGATCACGACGGATCTTACGAAAGATCAGGATTATACGGTCTCTTATAAAAATAATGTACAGTGCGGGATTGCCGATGTGATCGTGAAAGGAACCGGCGAATACGAAGGGGGATTTGATGAGGGATTTCTTACATTCATGATCGTGCCTGCAAAAGCCAAAATTGATGCAGTCACACCCGGCGCGGGCAGTCTCACCGTCCGCTTTGCCTCACAGAAGGAAAGCGGAATCAGCGGATACATTCTGGCGTGTACGGATACTGCCACCGGAAAAGTTGTATCAAATGAGGTGAAAGCCGACAGTACGGAAGCAGTCGTGAACAATCTGGAGGAAGGTAAGACATACCGTGTCACATTGAAGGCATTTGTTGATCTGGAGGGACTGGAACCGGTATGGGATCCGGAAAAGCAGGACTATGTAGATCCCCAGACGCGATACTATGGAGAAGAAAGTGACGCCGTCACTTCCGGCAGGATCCCCGGCAAAGATTCCGGCGGCGGACAGAACGTCACTCCGGACAGTTCCGCGGACCAGAAAGTCAAAGCCGCGAATCCGATGAAGGCCTCCGGAAAAACAGTCCGGGTCAGCTACAGCAAATTGCAGGAAAAAGCCCGGAAAATCAAACGCAGCAAAGCGATCAAAGTCCAAAAAGCACAGGGCAAAGTCACATACAAGCTCAAGAGCGCCAAAAAATCCGGAAAGTCCTACAAAAAATATTTTAAGGTTTCTAAAAAAGGAAAAATCACTGTAAAGAAAAAACTGAAAAAAGGCACCTATAAATTAAAGATCAAAGTAAAGGCTGCCGGAAACAGCGCTTACCTCGCAAAGACGAAAACTGTGACAGTAAAAATCAAGGTGAAATAAGACGCTTCCCGCGTATTCGGAAACAGAAACGCGGCTGCTTTCCGTGATCTATGAAAAGTTTCTGGGATCGGATTTGACGGAGGAAGAATCACGTACAGTGAAAGAGATCGACGATGCGCTGCTCTGGTATGATCTGGCGAACCTGCTGGATGAGTTCCAGTCAGGTAAGATCCCGGAGATTCACATTGATCTCTCCTACAAAGTGCAGCCTTTTGAAGAAGTGGAAGAGGAATATCGGGACCTCTATTACCGGTATTCCGGTATTTCAAAGACACAGCCGGGCTGAAGAAAGCAGGCATACCGGTGCTTGTGCAGATTTACAGTACTTTTCTGCCGCAGAACGAGTCTGCGCAGATGAAAGCCACATACTAACAACAGACTTAAAATATC
>CAZRNI010000217.1:0-4502 GCA_964601425.1 uncultured Eubacterium sp.
CAAAGCTTTTAATACTAGATCCATTGCAGGCTTTTATCCGTCAGGATGGAGACATGCAGAGTGCTGTCCGTATGCGGACACTGATGCGGCAGCTTGCGGACACAGCGGCCAGAAATAACTGTGCCGTTCTGCTAGTGGGCCATTTGAACAAAGCGGCCGGTGGAAAAAGCCTTTACCGCGGATTGGGGAGTATTGATATAGCCGCCATCGCGCGAAGTGTCCTGATGATCGGCCGAGACCACAACAATCCGTACATACGCTACGTTTTTCAGGTGAAATCCTCTCTCGCCCCGGAAGGATCGGCGATCGGCTTCATATTTGATAAAGAAGCGGGGTTTCAGTGGATCGGTGCATGCGCGCCATCGGAAGATGAATCTGTTCCGGTTGCGAGATCCCAGAGCAAAAAGGAGCAGGCAAAAGACCTGCTGCGGGTCATGTTGTCAGCCGGAGACCTGAAAAGCCGGGATGTGTTCGAGCGGCTCGGGTGGACGGGAATATCGGAACGAACCATCCGTACTGCGCAGAAGGAAATGAATATCACAGCATATAAAAAGAACAATGCATGGTACCTGTCTTATGGGAAGGACGATGCAGATGCTTGAGACAGTGGAAAAGATCTTCAGCATGACAGACCTCCGCCGGCATATCCGGACGGTCTGGAATTATATAGACACGCCGGGGCAGGTCGCGGTAATTACAAAATACGGAAAACATGCCTTTGTAATGATGTCCGTTGAAACGTATGCCCGGCTTTCACCGGATTACGAAAAAACCATGCGCGACATACAGGATGCCGCAAGCAGGTGTCGGACAGAGATGAAAGCAAATGAACACGGATACAATTTATAGGATTGCCGGATACATAAAGCTGGCGAAGCTTTGGGAGCGTTCAAAAGAACAGGCTGTTGAACTTCACCAAAACTATTTTAAGGATAAATGCAAGGACCTTGCAGATGGAGAGCTGTACGACGTATATATCGATATTACCGGCGCAAAAAACATTTATAAAAGAACGGAGATGCTGAGGCTTTTGGGAGACTGTGCCGTTGGCAGAGTCAATTGCATTATCACGCCGACAAGGGCTTATCTGGCAGCGAATCATGAGGAATTCTGCTATCTCCTGCACTTTTTGTTTTCGATGGAAAACCGGATCGATATCGTTACAGAAGATGATGACCGCTTCCAGATCAACACAATCCGCAACATTGATCAGCAGAGGGAGGCGCTGAAAAAGATGGCTGATGAATATACGCACATAGCAGGTGCAGCATACAGCAACTGGCAGGCAAGGGTGTCCGAAGCCATAGAAAAGAAACAGGAAGGCAGAGAAGGCGGGTTTAAAAAATGAACGATCTTCCCGATAAGACTGAAAAAGATTATTCGGAGGAACCGGAGCGCCAGGAGGATACTACAGAAGATCTTCCCGGGCAGGACTGGAACAACAGGCACAACGAAAGAGAGGCGGAGCGGGAGGAAATCCGGCAGCGCGTACGGAATTCTACGGCACAGAATGAGTATTTCCGGCCGGCACTGCCGACGCCTACTATTCAGGATGAATCGGATAAGGTCGTTGCCGTATATGCAAGAGTCAGCACACTGGACACAGCGCAGACATCTTCTATTGAGAACCAGACCCTGTATTATACAAAGAAGATTGCAGAGAATCCGCACTGGACGATGCAGGAAATATACAGCGACGAAGGAAAATCCGGCACTTCCCTGCGGCATCGCGATGCCTTCAACCGGATGATGGAGAATGCGAAGCTTCAGAAGATGGATCTGATCCTCTGTGCCAGCGTTTCCCGATTTGCCAGAAACATGTCCGACTGCATGGAACAGCTCAGCAGGTTGAAGACCATGCACCCTTCAAAACCGATTGGCGTCTTCTTTGAAACAGAAAACATCTATTCGCTGGATCCCAACAGCGAACAGGCCTTGACGATCCATGCCATGCTTGCAGATTGGGAATCAGCAAATAAGAGCCGCCGGATGATCCTCTCTTATGATCAGCGGATCCTGACCGGTCAGTACCCGGTTGCGGATCTTCTCGGCTATCGGCATACGAAGAACGGGGATCTGGTAATACAGCCTGAAGAGGCAAAAACGGTCCGCTTCATGTTCGTCGCGTTCATCGGCGGATATTCCTATGAGGAGATTGCACAGAAACTCACGGAAAAGCAGCGGCCGACGCTGAAGGGACGAGTTGAATGGAACGAGGGCATGGTAAGGAATATCATGTCCAACGAGCGGACCTGGGGAGATCTGGAAGCGAGAAAAACCATAGTTGTCGACTACAAAAAAGGTATTGTGATAAGGAATCGCGGGCAGCGGGATTCCGCGTATGTCCCGGGGCACCATGAAGGAATTGTCAGTCCCGAGATCGCCCGTGCGGCAAGGATGCTTGCCGCTAGCGGCCACAGAGCCATCGGCGGTGTTCCGGATCTTTATGTGATACCGGAGGGATCACTGAAAGGGTTTGTAAGTTTTCACCCAAGATGGCAGGGGATCAATGCGGAGGTTTTCCAGGACCTTTGCAATGGGATTTATAGCGAGGATGAAAAGGAGCAGCTGGGCAAAGAGTCCGCTCTGATCTCCGGAGAGAGGCACAGTAATATTCTGTCAATGCAGTTTACTGGATATCAGGTCCCGCCGGGAATCTTTTTCCTGAATCGGAACATGCCTCAGATTACTTTGACCCGGACGGGAATCAGGATCGGAAGCGCGTGCCATACGGCGCTTCATAATACTACATACGTGAGCATGCTTTACCATCCGTATTATCAGACACTCATATTGAGGGAAAGCAGCGAAGAGACCCCGAACAGCATCCGCTTTACACGCAAAGACGGAAAGGGGATATCTTATCTGCCGGCAAAAGGATTTGCACAGGCCGTATACGAACAACTGAGGTGGAATCCGGAGTACTCATTCCGGTTTCGAGGGATCCGGCACATACGGGGAAACACTTCGTTCCTGGTATTCTCATTTGCTGAGCCGCAGATATTGCCTGGTAAAAACATGCAGGCTGCAACTACCAATCATCATGAGGCTGTGAAATACATATCGTATCAGGTCGGAGATGAAGCCGACAAAAACGCCAGCAGTACGGCATATGGCTACCCGAAGGAATGGAGCGATCATAAGATCGGTCTGCCTTATTCGGGCAAGATAATTCGTGACCTTGCAATCAGCTCCATTACAGAGGATGATCTGCGGGATCCGGGTGTTGTTGTTATCAATCCGCTGATCGGCAATTTGCCATCGCAGGACGAAATACAGGATGAAATTGAAACGTTATTGATGTCAATGTAAGAGAGGTCGGCACATGGATACAGATCAGAGCATCAATTCAAAAAGCACAGACCAGGGTCTGTCCGAAAAAGAATATGGCCTGATACAGGAGTTTGTGAAAACCCGTAAGGAACGTGGGCTGGAGATGGAATATGAGAGCTTTGACGGCTATGAGCTTCCGCCCCGCACACAGTTCTCCATGCTGAAGAAGCCTGCCGTATCAATAAAGTATGGCAAGCTTACTTTCAGTACGGCTGCGATCCGCCTGTTTGAGGGCATGGCACACATACTTCCTGTTGTTCACGCTACGAAAAAGCGCCTGGCAGTTATCCCGCTGACAGAGGAAGAAAGCGCTTCTGTTGAATGGTCAAGGCTGAAGAATGATGAGATATGGGTACCGAAGACCATCAGCTCCCTTGAGTTTGTAGAAAAGCTTTATCAACTGATGGACTGGAACCGTGACTGCCGATATAAGGTTCTTGGCCGGGTGGCAAATTCCGACAGGGGGTTAATCCTGATCTTTGACCTTGAAGAGGCGATCATGTTTACGCCGGATAAACAGGAGTATATTGACCCGAAGACCGGCGAAACAAAGACGCGGCAGGTAAAGTATTTCCCTGACAAATATAAGGATCGGATCGGCGGATCCTATAATGACTATGTCGCGGTACGCCAGATGAACCTCTTTGAAGACTTCATAGGATATCAGAGCGATGTCCCTCCGGCAGAAGAAACAACAGGGCACGATGATCCTGTGAATTCGGAGGAAGAGACATGAGCGAAGAGAAAAAACGCAAAGCATCGGACAAACTGAAAATATCGATCCTTGGGCAGGATCACGGAATTTTGATCGGACGCGCAGTGATCCGTGCACTCGGCATGCCGTCATACATAGGAATTTTCAAAGGAACCGACAAGCAATCCATCGCGATTGCTCCATGTGATGCTGGAGAATACCTTTCCTTTAAGGTTCCAAAGGACTACGCAGAAGTGAATTCCAGAAAATTCCGGGTGTACAGTCATTCATTCACGGAAGAGTTGATCGCGGCAAATGGTCTTGAACCGGGTAAGACGCACAAGGTTCTGGGCACATACTCCGACAAGCTGCACGCGGTCGTATTTCCGCTGAGGGTGTACTGAAAGGATATGCATAGAAGAACTGCTGGAGAAGCAGTTTTTGGGCTGGTCGACCCAAGTCTATCTCAGGAGGG
>CAZRNI010000218.1:0-379 GCA_964601425.1 uncultured Eubacterium sp.
ATTTTCAACCGAGTCCCTGCACACCGCGCCGAAAAAAGGCGACCTTGCAGCAATCTTCAAGTCGGTCGAGCGCGAACTACTGATGGATACTGCAGAAGACGGCTCGATGCTGCTGCCTGACGCAACAGAATTTGCCGACTACTGGTTTGATCCGGAAGATGCGGATGCAGACAAAAAAGCAGCCGAAAAGGGCGGCCGCCTCGTTTACCTCTTCACCGTCACCGGCATCAGTTTTTATACCATGATCTATATGGGTGAAAAAACACCGGATTTCTCATTCACCGGCATGGAATTCCAGCCGTTCAACTTTGCGCTCGCAGCGGTGCCGAGAACTGTGTGCTTCGGCGCAGAGACCGCATTCCAGCTGGCAGCCTGGCTG
>CAZRNI010000218.1:389-4491 GCA_964601425.1 uncultured Eubacterium sp.
GACAACCGCCACGGCGGACGCTGCGGCGGACATATGACCATTCATCCGAAAATGCGCTGCGTCAGATGTACCGAATGTAACAACATGGTAGTCCCGCGCATCAACCCGACTGTTATCATTGCACCGGTCCACGATGACAAGATCCTGATGATCCGCTACCGCGGCCGCGAGGAAGACGGCTATGCCGGCACCGCACTGATTGCAGGCTTTGTAGAGATCGGTGAGACCATCGAGGACGCAGTAAAGCGAGAGGTCATGGAGGAGTCCGGCCTCGTCGCCACCAACATCCGGTACTACAAGTCCCAGCCTTGGGGATTCGGCGCCAATCTGATCTTCGGTGCATTCTGTGATATTGAAGGTAGTGCCGAGATCGACATCCACGATACCAACGAGATCGCGGAAGCTGCGTGGCTCACAAGAGATGAGATTCACAAGAAATACAATGGCGTATCCATTACCAATGAAATGGTTGCGCTGTTCAAATTCGGAGAAGATTTCGAGAACCATCTGGGCGAATAAATGAGTCAAAAGGGGACGTTTCTCTCGAGTCAAGGAGAAACGTCCCCTTTGACTCATAAATGAACGATTGACTTTATTTATTTATAGCAGTAAACTTTTTATATAACAGTAAAGAACAGTAAATGATTTTTCAAACAGTAAAAAACAGTAAAACGCATCATAAATAGTCATATGGATTTACAGGAGTACAAATATGGCGCAGAATCCGTATTCTCTTATTTTCGGAAAAGAACCCGCTCAACTGATTTCACGTGCCGGACAAACAGCTGAAATTACAGACGCTTTTCGAAGTGAACCTCCGACACATCAGATTTTTATGATTACCGGTGTCCGGGGATCCGGCAAAACCGTTCTGATGACAGAAGTAACAAAACAGCTAAAAAAAGACCATGACTGGATTGTCATTGAACTAAACCCGGACAGAGATATGCTCGTCAGTCTTGCCTCAAAGTTGAGTAGTGAAAATGCATTCGCAGCACTCTTTCAAAAATCAAACATTAATCTTTCATTTTTCGGGCTGGGACTTGAAGTTAACAATACTGCACCAATTACTGATATTGAAACAGCACTCCGTAACATGCTGAAAGCACGTCAGCGGCACTGAAAAAAAATTCTTGTCACAGTCGACGAGGCTGTCAGCACACCTGCCATGCGGGAATTTGCCAGCGCTTTTCAAATTTTAATCCGGCAGGATCTTCCTCTTTTTCTGCTGATGACCGGACTCTATGATAACATCAATAAACTGCAAAATGAGAAAACGCTGACATTTCTGTACCGCGCACCGAAAATAGAAATAAGGCCCCTTAATATCGGAACCATTGCTGCAAACTATAAGAGAAATTTCCACTTAAATGATCCCGAAGCCCTGGATATTGCAAATAAAACAAGAGGCTATTCCTTTGCATTTCAGGTTCTTGGATATTTCACATGGGAGCACGGTGTCTTAAATGAAGAAGTTCTTGCTGACTACAAACTGTATTTAGAAGAGTATGTTTACGAAAAGATATGGTCCGAGTTGTCCGAAAATGACCGCAAACTTGCATACGGAATTGCTTCAGCCCCCAGCGGGCAAATCAGTGAAATAAGAGATTTTTTGAATATAGAAACCAATCAGTTTAATCCCTATAGAAAACGTCTGATCAAAAAGGGTCTGTTAAATGGCGATACACATGGCTATGTATTCTTTACGCTTCCGTTGTTCAATCAGTTTGTTCTGGAAAATTACGGTTTGTATGAATGAATTCAGCAGGGGACTCCCCCACTGAATTCATTACCGGTCGATCAGATCCTAATTGCCATTTCCGCGAGCCGCTTTCCGAGATCCTTTGCTTTGGCAAGATCTTCTTCGAAATGCGCGTCGCGGTATGCCCGCTTCTCTTCCTCTGAAAACAGATTCATATCATACCGGGAGTAATCCTTGAACTGATACGTGTTGCAGATATAGAGCAATTCATTGTAACCCATGATTGCCTGCATCGTATTCGCCGTATCCGAAAGAATGGCCGGATAATTCCAGTTTTCCATCATGTCCTTCGGGCAGTTCATTGTATAAATCAGACCGGTCGGTATGACCTTGTCACGGATGATGATCTGCTTCCCGTCCTTCCACATATACGTTCCAACCGGGAAAAGCCACCGCTCCAGGAATGAACGGACCTGTCCTGCCGGATAATTGTAGTATACCGGCGTTCCGACAATCACCATATCCGCTTCATGCACTTTCTCAAGAACCGGGCGGAGATCATCCTTATACGCACACAGTCCGTTTGTTTTACTGTTTTTGATCTTACAGGCAAAGCAGCTGATGCATCCTTTGTAAGCATAATCATACAGCCGGACGTTCTCAACCTCGCCACCTGCCTCGATAATCCCTTCTGCTGCTTTTTGCAATGCCTGATCTGTATTCCAGTTCTTTCTCGGACTTCCGTTCACGATAACTGCTTTCATATTCGTACCTCTCATACTTGAAATCTCTATGTGGGCTGTTACCGCTTCATTATAGTGCAGTCTTTAATTTGTTGTACAGTACGCAGTTTTTTCTGCGTAACTACATGTTTTATGAGTCAGAGGGGACGTTAAGCACTGTGCCCCTTTTTCAATATTCAGATAAAAAGTTTTATGTGGAAAACTCTGTGAAATCACGTATCGAGGGAAGCGCCGAGATCAACATCCACGATACCACCGAAATCGCGGAAGCGGCCTGGCTCACAAGAGAAGAAATTCACAAGAAATATAATGGTGTTTCGATCACCAATGAGATGGTGGCACGATTCAAATTCGGCGAAGACTTTGAGAATCATCTCGGGGAGTGATTACTGCTATACAAGGACAAATCCTGAAAAAGACAGTGATGTTCTGCATTCTGCAGAATCTCACTGTCTTTTTCTCATCAGTATGATTCCATTGACATCATCTGCGCGAATTCTCCGAAACCCGGCAGAGAAAACTCAATAACACCATTTTGTGAACTATGTACGATACCTGCCTTGATCAGCCTGTCCCTGTAAGGGTTGAATTGATTCGTCGAGTATCGAAGGATCTCTCTGATCTGCATGATCTCACCAGTCTTAACCTTCGAAATTGCCAGAACCACTTCTTTATCCTTACGGGATAATTCCGTCCAGATTTTCCGATAGGCAAATTCTGAAAGATAATCCATCGCATTATCCATTGCTTTTTGTGAATCCAATGGATTTTCCCAATAAAAATATCCGATCGTCTGAAAAGCAAACGCATAGCCTTTTGTTGCCTGCGCCAGTCTGATTGCCTCATCCTGTCTGATCTGAAGTGTTTTCATATATTTTTTCATGATTGCCTGATGATTCAAAGGAGCAAGTACAGTACGCGGCGCTCTTTCCAGAAATGTCATCCCGTCAGCATTTCTCAGACTGTCAATATTCTTATACAAACCAGACATGAGAAGAAACACAGGAAGCTGCTCACGCAGAAAAATCTGAAAAGCACTTGTAAAAATACGCATATCCTTTGAATTTGTCACTTCATCAATTGTAATCAGTACCCGCTGCTTATGTTTTTTGATGCTCTGAAGCATTCTGATCAGCGCTTCCTCAATATCATCAATCGGAGGCACTCCATTGATCCCGACACCAATTCCAAAGGCCTGCAAATTAATCTCAGCATTCTGAAAAAGCTGATTCAGCCTGCGGTCACTATTTAGTTTTGCAGCAAAGCTGCGCAGTAGATCCCTCTGTGCATTCAAATTGATAATAATCCATTCTTTTTCCCGTAATCTGTCTGCGATTTGCGTAACAAACACGGTTTTCCCGCAGCCCCGCACACCGGTTATCAAATTGATTGAATTAACAGGCCTTTCCTGCGAAAACTCGCTGATAATACGTTCTGCCTGCGCGGTTCGCTCAATCATTTCCAGCGGCGGCTGTCCGAACACCAACGTATACGGATTTTGCATTTTGGACCTCCTGTTTTACTGTATTTTTACTGTTCTAAATTTTTTTACTGTGTTTTTACTGTCTTATATATTTTACTGTGTTTTTACTGTCGCGTCAATTAAAGTATCCTGTTATAATGAATTTAAATAACGTACTTGCGTAAGAGACAGTTT
>CAZRNI010000219.1:0-4469 GCA_964601425.1 uncultured Eubacterium sp.
GGTGTTATTTCCCTCAAATTTATAATAAATATGTGCCGGTGTTCCCAGTGCCTCTTCCAGAAATACTGCATGCGTCAGCGGTGACGGACGGTACATCTTGTAGAAATCCTGAATCGGTTCCGGAATCGGAACATAGGCTGTCTCATCATCCAGCTCCTGTCTGATCAGTTCATCGCAGAAAATCGGCTGCATGTCTTCAAATTTCAGCGGCTGGAGCGTGCCCGGGTGAATCAGCGGCGCCGGCTTGTTTTTCATATCGGCGCGCATATTGTACCAGCTGGTCGGGATTTCGTTTTCTTCGAGATAAATCTTGTACGGGATCTTCTTTGTGTCAGTAGCCATTGTTTTACTCCTTTCGTTCTTTTAACAGTGCGCCACTGCAGCTCTGCATACAGGCATGCGTTGCTGCTTCTGCTTTGAGACTGGACTTATAACGCAAAAAAGTCCTGTCCCAAACTGCTGGGACAGGACTTTCAATCTCTCATCCTGCGGTGCCACCCGGCTTGACACGTACGTGCCCACTCTGCGCGAACATCACACAAATCTTCCGGTTCCGCTGCTGGTTCAAGTAAAACAATGATACTGCTGCGTACTTCTGGAGTTGCGGATAATACGCTGACTTTGTTAACGAAGTGTCTGCTCCGTCTCCCCTACTTGCATAGCCGTGATACCGTCTTTTGCGTTCGGTTCGCCCTCGGAAGTCCATTCTGTCTCACATGATCCGCCGCGATCCCACCATCCGCGGCTCTCTTCGCAATCAGAGGTAAAACGTACTTACCCTTCTTCAATGGTTTTACACAGTATAGCACGGGTGGTATTTTAAATGCAAGCAAAAAAACTTACCGCCTTCTCTTGACACCATCGGACGCGTCTGATAGAATTCAATAGTCGCAAAACGCGGCAACACGACATATGCTGCTATAGCACAGGCGGTAGTGCGCATCCTTGGTAAGGATGAGGTCACCAGTTCGAGTCTGGTTAGCAGCTCACAGAACCGGAAGCTCTCTAAGGAGTTTCCGGTTTTTGTTTGTAATTTCCGTTTTATGTCAAAATATCTGTTTAATTTGTAATGAATTGTGCTATAATATTATTCAAATTCTCATAACTATTTAAGAGGGATTAGGAGGTATAAATATGAAAAGAATCTTAAAGGCAGCCATTTTAATGCTGGTACTGCTGATGGGGTTGGGATGTGTTTCTGTCTTTGCCGCATCAGGAGCGAACGGCATCTTTGATTTCTACGAGGGCATGCCGCCGACGACAACTGATAAATACGATATCGACGGCGACGGCAAAAAGGATGTCGTTTCCTATGCATATAACGAAGCAGACTTTCAGTCAGTCCTCACCGTCAACGGAACCCAGATCATGAACTGGGATTTCAAAACCGGAAAATGGGCATGGGTCACCGTCGTTGACATCAAGAACAAGGATTACCTCGAAATCGAAGTAGATGACTGGAGTGCAGATACACTGACATGCGGTCTCTATCAGGTACGCAATAACCAGCTGGAAAAAGTTCTGGACTATTCTTCCCTGTTTGACAAAAAACAGCTGATCAAAAATGATTTTGCAGATACCATTAACGCATGCTCCTTCCTGGAGGCCCGCAAGGTAAAAGGCAATACCATCTATGTTGGGGGAACACTCGCAACAAAGGCAGTCGGACAGGTTAATTTCGATGGCCTGAAGCTGAACTACAAAAACGGTAAATTCAAGCTCGATACTTCCGCAGTTAAAGCAGTTTCGCATATGCGCAGCAGCTCAGGAAAACCTGCAAGCTACTTTACTGCAAAGAAGAATATCAAGGTCTACAAAAAAGCAGGCTCCACTACAAAGGCTTTCAAGATCAAAAAAGGCCAGAAATTTAAAGTCACAAAGATTGCTGTCGTGAAAAAGCAGATTTATCTGCGCGTCAGAACGAAATCCGGCAAGCTTGGCTGGATCAAAGCCGGCAAATCCCAGCTTGTCACCAATCCGACACCTTACACTGAAGAGTAATACCGGGATTGTATGCTGAAAAGACCACAGCGCTTAAACACACAAATCAAACCGGTATATCAATGAGGAGGCATATATGAAAAAGTTACTGAAAAGAAGAACACTGATTCTGATGTGTCTGATCGCCCTGCTGACAGTCGGGATGATCGCGCCGGAGGGCTTCAGCCTGCCGGGCATTCAGGCACAGACCGTATCCGCAGTATCCTACAAAACAACCCGCGCAGCCGTTAACATGCGCAAGAGCTATGACTCTAAATCCGATGTTATCACGGTTCTTCCGGCAAATGTCCGTGTTCCGTATTATGATCACCAGAAAGGCTGGTATCAGGTCCAGTACAACGGAAACCTCGGATGGGTATATGAAGAATACTTCTATGGTTCCACCTCCAACGACACACCCACTTACACAACACCTGCTTCGACCACGCCGAGCACAACAGGCGATACTGTCATCGGTCTGCTGACTGTAGCTGACAACCTGAACCTCCGCAGCTCCATGAGCACCGCATCACCGTACAATATCATCGGACTGGTTCCCGCAGGCACCCAGGTCGGCATTATCAAGAACTATTCCAACCAGTGGTACTATATCCTGTTTAACGGCAAAACAAAAGGATATATCGTCGGCGGTCACTTTACCAATGAAACCTCCCGCATGGGCGTGCGGAATTCTTCCACAGATTCCTACAGCAAGGCTGTAACAAAGACTGCAAAGCGCTATCTGCGATTCCGCAGCAGCAGATCCCTGACGGCCAATAACATCATCATGACCATCCCGGCAGGCGCACAGGTCAAAGTCCTCGACCGGAAATACAGAAACTGGTATCAGATCAGCTACGACGGCATCACCGGCTATGTAAAGGGCGGTTATTTCACAAATAACAACTACAAAGAGGTCACCGCTGCCAAACTGAATCTCCGCAGCAGCAAGAGCACAAAATCCAGTTCCAACATCATCCTGACCATTCCGGAAGGCAAGAAGGTAACGGTCAAGAAATGCTACAACAGCAAATGGCTGAAGGTTAAATACAGAGGCAGAACCGGATTTGTCAAAGACGGTTACTTCGAATAATTGTTATTCCATTCAGATGATTTCTGATTAAAGAAGCAGCGGCATGCATCGCAATGATCCATGCCGCTGCTTTTTGCAGTTTATATACCATTTACATACTCTAAAATATTTCTGTCCGCTCTTTTCTTATACGCGTTCTCTGACTACTCCTTCCAGCTGGATCTCTCCGTCCGGGCTCACCCGCACGCTCAAGATCCCGCCGGGTTCCTGCAGATGCAGACAACCCTTCTGCGGGAAAGTTGTCCCTTTCCGGAAGCTTTTTCCCTTGTCAGCTTTCGCAGTATCATCCATTATTTCCTGCCTTTTCAGAACATTTGCCGCCCACACGCCGACTGCGGAGGTCCCGCTGGCGCAGGAATTTTCCCATACAAGTGTACCGGCCTCCGGCACATATACGAGCGGCGTTAGCATTCCGTTCTGAAGGATATTTTGCTCCCCACTTGGAAGTCTTTCCAGAAACATCAGTCCGATGGCATCCGCCTGCAAAGCACGGCACCAGACAGGCGCCAGCGCCTCCGCCAGTTTGCGGTCAGGCGATTCCTCCAGAATTACATGGTCTATCCCCTCAAAATGCACGACGGTACATTTTTTAGCTTCAATACCTGTTTCCCGGCCTGATTCCGCTTCCGGCTGAGACTGAAACCCGATGCCGTCCCTCGATTTCCGTACTCCTGCCTGCGTATTGCTTTTCGATCGCTCCTGTTCATCAGCGAACGTATCTGGTTTCTGCACCGGAAGATACACCTCAGAGATCGACTGTGCGGGCGGCATGGCAACGATTCCCCTGAAGGAGGATCTTCCGCCTTCTTCGCCGTCCAATCTGCTGATTTCTACCGGCACAGGCTTTTCCGCACCGGAAACACGGACAACGACAGTTCCTTCTTTTAAACCGGTTTTTTCAGCATAAAAAGCTGCCGCACTCATCGTCGCATTGCCGCAGAATTCGCCGCCGGCCATGCGCAGCGCAATGTCATATTTATTCTGTGATGATTCTGCCAGCGGTATCTTTTCGGACTGCTGTGTTTTTTCCGGCTGCGATGCCATTTTCTGCTGCAAGCAGCCGGATCTGTCAGGCTCCGGTGTTTCCGCCAGGGTCAGAAATCCCACCTGCTCCACTTCCGGCTCCAGCTCCATCAACTTCGCTGCCACAAAAGGCTGAGACGCCTCTGCAACAGGCGTCTCAACTAAAATCGTGATATTTCCGGTCGGATCCATCACATGATATTTAATATTGTTTCCCGCAATCTCAGCCGTACGACTCATTTCCGGAAACCCTTTCTATCTGTTAGTTGTTCTGATAATTACGCAGGAACTGCTTCGTGCGCTCCTGGGTCGGCGCGCCAAATACCAGTTCCGGATCGCCCTGCTCAACAATGTAGCCGCCGTCCATAAAGAT
>CAZRNI010000220.1:0-229 GCA_964601425.1 uncultured Eubacterium sp.
ATGTGGCTTTGCTGAATATCACATCATCGGCGGGGTCGGCATTGCCGGGGGGTCTTCTTTGATGTTAGCAACTGCGGACTCTGTGGTCAGCAGGGAGGATGCGATACTGGTTGCGTTCTGCAGTGCGCTTCTGGTTACCTTTACCGGATCCAGAATACCAGCCTTAACCATGTCTACATACTCTTCGTTGTATGCATCAAATCAGATGCCCTTCTTGGACTCTTTGACT
>CAZRNI010000220.1:239-4457 GCA_964601425.1 uncultured Eubacterium sp.
CAAAAGTCGGACACAACTGAGCGACTGAACTGAACTGAAGCTTATAGCTCTTATCATTTCTTGTTTTTCTGATGCTTTTGAAAAACCTCTTTCTTCATTTTAAGATTTTATCCCATAAAGGCCATGTGGACTCTTTGACTTTGTTTACGATGACAGAGCCGTCAAGACCAGCGTTTTCAGCAATCATCTTCAGCGGAGCTTCAAGTGCTTTGATGATAATCTGTGCACCTGTCTTCTCATCGCCTTCAAGTGCGTCTGCGAAGCTGAACAGTTCCTTGGTTGCATGTACATATGCAGAACCGCCGCCTGCGATGATGCCCTCCTCAACAGCAGCTCTTGTTGCGTTGAGTGCATCTTCCATACGAAGCTTCTTTTCTTTCATTTCGACTTCTGTAGCAGCACCTACGCGGATAACTGCAACACCGCCGGAAAGTTTTGCAAGACGTTCCTGCAGTTTCTCACGGTCAAAGTCAGAAGTTGTTGTCTCGATCTGTGCTTTAATCTGTGCAACACGGTCGCCAATGCTCTTCTTGCTTCCTGCACCGTCAACGATAACGGTATTTTCTTTTCTAACCGTAACAGATTTTGCCTTGCCGAGCATTTCAATCTTTGCTTCTTTCAGCTCAAGGCCAAGCTCGGAAGAGATAACGGAACCGCCTGTCAGAATAGCGATATCCTGAAGCATTTCTTTTCTTCTGTCACCGTAGCCCGGAGCCTTGACTGCTACAACTTTGAAGGTTCCGCGGAGCTTGTTGACGATCAGAGTGGAAAGTGCCTCACCCTCAACATCCTCAGCGATGATCAGAAGGCTTGCGCCGCTCTGTACGATCTGCTCAAGAAGCGGAAGGATCTCCTGAATATTGCTGATCTTCTTGTCTGTGATCAGGATGTACGGATTTTCAAGGTTTGCTTCCATCTTTTCCATGTCTGTAGCCATGTAAGCAGAAACATAACCGCGGTCAAATTCCATACCTTCTACAACATCCAGCTCTGTCTGCATTGTCTTGGACTCTTCGATTGTGATAACGCCGTCATTGGAAACACGCTCCATAGCGTCAGCAACCATCTGTCCGACATGCTCATCACCGGAAGAAACAGCTGCTACACGTGCGATGTGATCTTTCCCCTTGACCTTCTCGCTCATGCCCTGGATGATCTCGATAGCCTTGTCAGTTGCTTTCTGCATTCCCTTGCGCAGTACGAGCGGATTCGCACCTGCTGCGAGGTTTCTCATTCCCTCGTGCATCATGGACTGTGCCAGAACAGTTGCTGTAGTTGTTCCGTCGCCGGCTACATCATTCGTCTTGGATGCAACTTCGCAGATGAGCTGTGCGCCCATGTTCTCAAAACCGTCTTCCAGCTCGATCTCTTTTGCAATCGTAACACCGTCGTTTGTAACTGTCGGTGCGCCGTAAGAACGTTCACACACAACGTTTCTTCCCTTCGGTCCAAGGGTTACACGAACGGTATTTGCAAGTTTATCAACACCTTCCATCAGGGCTGTACGAGCCTCTGCACCATATTTAATCTCTTTTGCCATGATTATATTTGCCTCCTGAAATATTAATTCCGGTTCTGTTTCTTCAATTATTTACAGAAACCGCTGTTATCATCTGTTCTGATTTCTTACTGAACGATTGCAAGAATATCACTCTGCTTAACTACGATATATTCTTCACCCTCAAGCTTAACGCGCATGCCGGCATACTGTGAGTAGATAACCTTGTCATCAACCTTGACTTCCATCTGTACGTCATCTGTTCCCGGTCCGACTGCAATGACAACTGCCTCAGAAGGTTTTTCCTGTGCTTCGGATGTCAGAATGATACCGGATTTTGTCTTTTCTTCAGCTTCCAGCTGCTTCAGAACAACTCTCTCACCCAACGGTACTAACTTCATTTTACATGCCTCCTTGAATTTCTATTTCTTTTCAGATGTTTATCGATCAGATGCTTGGGAGCATTTGATATTTTGTTTTATTAGCACTCGATTTATACGAGTGCTACTCAACGATTGTTATAATAGTTTATTTCCTATTGATACGCAAACAGATAAATTGCTCTGAATTAGCCATTTTTCTATGTTTATCTTTATTATATTTTGTTTTTCTTTGGTTTTCTCAACTTTTCATTTTGCACGGTTCGAAATCCCGTCCTCTTTGCGTGTAAAACATCTGTTTCATTCTCTCATGCAGCCCAGTGCCTGAATCAGGCCTTCCCCGCTCACCTGCGGTTCCTGCTCATATACAGCAATATGGAAAATATCCGCGCTTCTGTCATAAAAAGAAGGATATAAAAAACCGCAAACCGGCAGATCAAGCTCATAGTCATCCAATACCGGTCCACTGCTGCAAATCATGTATTCGTATACTTCCTCTGACTCCCACTGCTCTGCTTTGTCACTTCCCATGCGCGGAATATCGTAGATACCATGGAATAAAACAATCGCAAATGGCCTGCCGCTCAGACCACTCTGTTTTTCCGCTGCAACCTCATAGAAGGTATCCAGCAGGGCATCATCCTTCATTCCCGAATCCATGATTGCATCCAAAAGCCGCATCATATCGCCGGATTCCCTTGTTTCTCCGGGAAAATCCAATTCGATCAGCTGCCGGTTCGTCTCAGAAAACGGGATCGTTTTTGCAATATTAAGTTTCTTCTCCTTCTCTGCTGTTTTCAATTTTAAAAAACCAGTGTTGAAGGTTCCGTCCACATAACCGTCTTCATCAAAATAACATCCTGCAATCCGGTCTATCGAAGTTCGCGCCGGCGTCATACGGCGTGTTAATTCCATCATATCTTCTCGTTTCAGCATGCTCCTATCCTCTCCTCCGGAACAAGATGCAGACATTTCCTTCTTCTATTCTTACATCTTCTGCTCTCATCTGCGATTTCTTCTAATTATTAAAATGATACTGTTGTCATCTTGTTTTTTACATAATTCTATTGTATTTGCTCCGCACGCATCTCACGCTCTCACAAATCCTCGTCCGAAGATCCACCCCAGCACAATCAGGATCAGCCAGCCATAGCTGTAAAATCCGAGAAACACCAGAGCAATCAGCAGCATCGGACAGACCGCGAACAATCCAAGGCCAAAGAGAATCTTTACCGCTCCCCAGGCAAGTTTCAGGCCGATCCGTACCACACCGATCACAATCATCAGCATCAAAAGCATCATCAACATCTCTCTCACCTGCCTTTCTCTCACATGGAAGCCCGAAGGCGTCTCAGCAGTTCTTCCACTCTGTAAATTGCATTGTCTATATCACTCTGTGCCTGCTTTATTTTACTCTGTACGTAGATATCCGCCAACAGGCCATCGAAAAAGAAATCGGCAAAAATCAGGAAATCGCTGATATCGATGGTCAGTCCACGGATATCCTGCACGTCCGCAAGCTCCCGGTTGAAGCGTTCCAGGTCATCCTTTGCCTGATTCAGGCTCTCCTGCGCACGGCCAATCTTCATATGCTTCACAAATCCACTGAATCCGTTGCCGCCGAAAATATCCAGAAGACCCCAGCCTCTGGCGGAATCCATGTTGGATTTCGCATTGCGCAGGGAAACAAGCGCCCGCTCCCCTGCTGTAATTGCTTCCTGAATTTCTTTTGTTCTGTCATAGATCATCGTCATGGTTTTACCCTCCGTTTTGTGATCCGCGGTTGCATTCTGAAATTGAAAAGAGACCCTTACCGCGGATGATTTCCACGATAAAAGTCTCGCAATCTCAACTGATACGGATGCCACAGGCATCGTCATGACGGTTTCAGTACCCGCCGAAGCGGTTTCGCTACTCCCTTTTATCTTTGATTGATAATATATTAACACAAACTTTACCTGTGTCAATATCCAATTTGCATCAATCGGAAGGGCTGTTTTTGTGCAGTATTTTCATATCACGGATGACAATTGCCACACGGATCATATCGTCTTGCAATCAATTCATGGGGAACTGTTTCCGGTACCAAGAACTGTCTGTCAATCAGAACCAGCCTCCGAACCGGGGTGCGTTTTTTATATGCATATCCATCAAAAAGATTGCACTGACCAATACCTGTATCCCGTTTTTCTTTTCTGAGCTGTTGGACATCAGATAGACATGCAGAGACACTCGAAAAGGTAGCAGGCGGCCAGATGAATGTTGTAAACAATCCGCATGAGGGTTATGCATATGTAAATTGCAGAAGAGAGCCTGATCTCAATGCACCGGTCTTCTTCA
>CAZRNI010000221.1:0-4448 GCA_964601425.1 uncultured Eubacterium sp.
AAAGCGGCAGCTTTTTGCCCTGCTTTTTCCACTCATAAAACTCAGCGGTAGCAGTGAAAATCGCATCGCCCGATGAATTCAGGGCAGTTTCCAGAGAATCCTGTATGACGCTGATAATAAATCCGACGCCGACCAGCTGCATTGCAATGTCGTTGGAAATGCCAAACAGGGAGCAGCCAAGCGGCACAAGCAGCAACGATCCTCCGGCGACACCGGAAGTTCCGCATGCGGAGAATGTCGCAACAATACTCAGGAAAACCGCCATCGGGATCGTCACATGAACGCCTGTGGTAAATGCCGCTGCCAGTGAGAAGACTGTAATGGTGACAGCTGCGCCGTCCATATTAATGGTGGAGCCGAGCGGGATAGAAACAGAATACAGATCCTCATCCAGTCCGAGATTCTTGCAGAGTTCCATATTAACCGGAATATTTGCGGCAGAACTTCTGGTAAAGAATGCAGTTACACCGCTGTTTCGAATGCAGTATAAAATAAGCGGATACGGATTATGCCGAAGTACAATAGCAACAATAATCGGATTGAGCACAAGCGCGACAAGCAGCATTGTGACAACCAGAAGTGCAACCAGATGTCCGTATGTCGCAAAAATCGCCATGCCGCTGGTTGCGACTGAACGAAATGCCAGTCCGAGAATACCGAACGGCGCACATGCGATGACCCAGCGAATCACTTTGGAAACAGCATCCGCGAGATCTTCCATCATCTCTTTGGTCGCCGGTTTCGCAAACTTTAATGCAATACCGAAAATCACAGCCCAGAAGAGGATTCCGATATAGTTTGCATTTACCAGTGCATCAACCGGATTGACAACAATGCTCATCAAAAGATTCATCACAATCTCAGACATGCTTCCCGGCGGTGTGTAACCTTCAACAGAATCAAGTCCGGTCAGCGGCACCTTGACAGGTGAGGCAAAACTGGTAAAGACTGAGAGAATTGCCGCACACAGCGTACTGAGCAGATACAGCGCAATAACAGTGCGGAATTTTGAAGCATTTCCCCCTTTTGCATTTGCAATGGATGAAGCAACCAGCACAAAGACCAGGATCGGTGCAATTGCTTTTAGCGCGCCGACAAACAGGTCGCCCAGGACGCCGATAAAACTCGCTTGCGGAACGGTAAACCCGAGAATTGCACCAATCGCCAGACCGATCAGGATACGGACGATCAGGCTCAGGGAATTCCATTTCTTAATGATACGCATAATATTCCTCCCTCAGACTTATTTATAGATATAAATGGATTGATTTATAATAAAAATATTAACACGGAATTGTCGATTATTACAAGCATATGTGATTGAAATGTCGTTTCAATTTCGCAAGAACGCGAATATAGTCAACAAAGTAATTGACAAGTAATCATCAAAATCAAAAAAATGTACAGCAATAGATGGAAGCTATTCGCATGCTTCCGCAGGGGCTGTCCATAATTGTTATGGGCAGCCCCTGTGAAATGTGATAGACTAGGAAGCATGAAGAAGCAAAAAACGTATTTTGTACTGACAATTGCCGTCATGCTTTTGATATTTATTCACTCCGCCATGCCGGCAGATCTCTCCAGTGAGGAGAGCGGGCTTTTCGTTTCATTGATCACACGAGTGATTCCTGCTGATCCGGAGCTGACAACTTTTTTTATTCGCAAGACGGCGCATTTTCTGGAATATTTGTTTCTGGGGTTCTGTATTAAGCAGACATGCCGATACTCCGGAAACAGGTGTATTGATATTCCTGACAACGGCGGGCATAACACCAGCCCAAATAAAAACACATTTCGCAATAATTTACCGGCTGGCAGCATTCTAATCCCCTGGGCAATCGGCACAGCCTACGCCGTTACAGATGAAATCCATCAGCTGTTTGTTCCCGGCCGGAGCTGCGAACTGCGGGATATCTGCATTGATGCTGTCGGCGTCCTGTGTGGGTGCCTGATCATCAGATTATGGACACATTATAGAACAACATGATTCTGAATATCTTCGGCGGCATCGCATCCGGAATTGTCTTCGGATGGTCAACTTAATAAATATGAATTTTCATACGTCAAGTATCGAAATCGAAAGGAGAAAAACCGCATGTACTATCTGATCGGTGAAACACTGCAGGAGATTACTGCAGATCAGATCCGGAGCGATGATCAGCAGCAGTATGTTGCGGTTTTGACAACTGCTGAATGGGAGACAGGCAAAGAGCGGTTTGATATGGGGATTGATATTGAGCCGGATCTCTCGGAACCTGAGACAACGAAGGCGGAAGTAAATTATGATTCGCTGACCGGTACGTTCTCGATCCCTGACCGGAAGAATTTTTCACGAGAAGACAGATTTGCTTTCGCGTTGGATGAAAAGGGGATCGTCCTGATTGACGATGGAAATGCAGCCGCCAAGATTATTCAGGAAATTATCCGGACAAAGAAATGGCGTTTTCCCAGTCTGGAACGCTTTCTGTATGATTTTCTGGAAAAGATTGTTCGGGAGGACCGGCGTCTTCTTCAGGTTTACGATCAGCAGCTGGATCAGATGGAATCGGATATTCTGAAAGAAACCAAAGAAGTGACGTTTGAGCACGTGTATGATCTGCGCAATGAGATCCGTGATTTGCGGGTACACTATGAGCAGCTTCTGGATTTCAGTCAGGAGCTTGAGGAAAATGAAAATAATTTCTTTAAAAATGAAAATCTGCGTTATTTCAGGCTTTACACCAGCCGGATTGAGCGGCTGCGCGATGCGGCAATTGCCGTAAGTGATCACGCGACACAGATTCCTGATATTTATAAGGCGCATCTCGAACTAAGGCAAAACAGGATCATGACAGTGCTCACTGTCGTGACTACCATTTTTATGCCGCTGACACTGATCGTGGGGTGGTACGGGATGAATTTCATATATATGCCGGAGCTCGGGTTCCGATGGGCTTATCCGGCGGTATTTCTTGTCAGTGTGATGATTGTCATATTGAGCATTCTGTTTTTTAAAAAGAAGAAATGGCTTTAGTCCGGATTTCGCAACATAATAACTGACATACATAGTGCACTAGATCAGCGAAAGAGAGGTACGAAGATGAAACGAAACATTCGATTAAGCGGTTGTCTGATAATCCTTGCTATTCTTTTATGTCTGCCGGTACGCGTGCAGGCGGCAGATCAGATCAAGGCAAACAAGTGGTATTCCGGCAGCATTGCAGGAGGGCACACAAAGGAATTCCAGATGACGATGCCGTATGACGGGTATGTCCTTGTAGAGGAATGTGATTCCGGGTCGCTGGAAAACCTGACCACCAAGACTGCAATTAACTGGTCCGGCTACAAAAACTTCTTGAGTGAGGATCTCACCAGAAAGGGTAACAAACTGGTTCTCAAATATTCCGGAAGCAACGGAACAGTAAAATCCTATAAAACCCGGCTGCGTGTATTCAAAAAGAAGTATTTTGAATCTGAGAAAAATAACAGCCGTAAGAAAGCAGATAAAATCAAAAAGGGAAAAACCTATACGGGATTTCTGGAAGAAAATGACAAAGACTGGTTCGTGTTCAAGGCACCAAAAACCGGGACTTATAACATAACGATGCAGTTTTACGAGAAAAATGCCGGTTATGATTTAAAAGCGGCATCTTATGTCGGAAGTAAAAAGAACGCTTCCGTTACTGTAAACGGAAAGACAAACGTATTTTCCGGAAAAGTGAAGAAGGGCGGCCGTGTTTATGTAAAAGTATCACCGGCGCTGTATTCGGGCGTACTTTATCAGCTGAAGGTTTCGTGATTGTTCACGGCGTTTCTGCTTCCGATCTGATTGTTTTTGAGATGATTTTTCTGACTTGTTGAAAGAGATAAACCGTGATAAGTTTATGAGAGATATGGGTCCGCTGGATCGATTTCTAATAATTGTGATTAGAGGTAACCGACTTGAAAAAGTATATAGTTCTGATATGTATCCTCGCATTTCTGTTTACAGGCTGCGGCAGTGAAAAGCCGTTTAACAGCATGACATATATTGATGGTGAAATCGGCACGTATGTCGTTGGTGAAACTTCGACAGATGTCGTTTATGTCTATACAGAATACACAAATTCCAGTGGGGTACCGGCAGTGCCGGCCGACTTTCTGGAGGTCAAGGCATATCAGAATGATACAGAACTTGAGCCGCTGTTTTTTTCGCGTGAGCGGATTAACGATTACGTGCAGTGCAACAAGGTAATACACAGCGGAGACACCTATCCGGTCGTGTGGATTTTTCAGCGGATCGACAACTCACCGGTTTCTGTTGCGATGGACACCGGGACAAAAACAGAACATTATACGCTTTCTATCGCAGAATAGAATCAATTGTTTAGTATTTGTGAAGAATTTCTTCCACATCGTTTTTAACATAGTTTAACAAGAATTCCCCCATCCTCTGTAGGTGGCGGGATGAATTGCAAAAAAACATCTCA
>CAZRNI010000222.1:0-4434 GCA_964601425.1 uncultured Eubacterium sp.
CGATCATCTTAACATTAACATGAGAATGCGCCAGTGCGGAAAAGATCCTTCCGGCTGTACCGCGCATGCGCTTCATACCGCGTCCCACAACTGCAATCAGCGCAAGGTCTGATTCCAGCTCGATCAGATCCGGGCGGACTGCTCTGTGCAGGCCTGCAATGATCTGCTGCTCCTTGGGTTCAAACTCATGCTGGTTGACAAATACTGAAAAGGTATCAATTCCGGAAGGAATATGCTCGAAGGTAAGTCCTGCATCTTCGAAAACCTGCAGGACGCGTCTTCCGAATCCCACCTCCGCATTCATCATCGCTTTCTCGATTGTGACCGATACAAATCCCTTCTTGCCGCCGATACCGGTGATCGTATATTTCGGTTTATTGCAGGTGCCCTCTACGATCATCGTTCCCGGATCATCCGGAATATTTGTGTTTCTGACATTGATCGGAATTCCCTCGCGCCGGAGCGGAAATACTGCGTCTTCATGCAACACAGATGCACCCATGTAGGAAAGTTCCCGCATTTCACGGTAAGTAATGGTTGAGATCGGCACCGGATCTTTAATTACATGGGGATCAGCCATCAAAAAGCCGGAGACATCTGTCCAGTTCTCATATAAATCAGCATGTACGGCTTTGGCCACAAGCGATCCCGTAATGTCCGAGCCGCCGCGTGAAAACGTCTGTATGGAACCGTCCGGACGTGCGCCGTAAAATCCCGGGACGACCGCACGCTCCTCGTCGCGAAGCCGCGCGCCGAGCTTCTTATCGGTCGCAGCCGCATCAAAGATTCCTTCCTCATCAAAGCAGATTACCTCAGCCGCGTCAACGAACGGAATACCGAGATAATTTGCCATGACAATGCCGTTCAGATATTCGCCGCGGGAAGCCGCATAGTCTTCGCCGGCCTCTTCTGCAAAGCGCTTTTCAATGATCTGGAATTCATTCTCGAGCGAGAGATCCAGCTCCAGACCATCAATGATTTCCTGATAACGCGCCTTGATGTTTTTCAGCGTCTTATCATAGCGGGCGCCGCCCTGCATCTGATGGTAACAGTCATAAAGCATATCTGTGACCTTAACATCTCCTCCGAAACGCTTTCCGGGCGCAGAAGGCACTACATACCGGCGGTCTTCGTCAGCATGAATAATATCTCCAACCTTGCGGAACTGATCACTGCTTGCAAGGGAACTTCCGCCGAACTTTACTACTTTTTTCATTCCTAATCCAATCTCCCCGTCTTTTTATTCATTACAGCACTTTTAAAGGTACCATATTTACCCCTGTTTTTCAACTTGCGGCTGCCGTTTATATCCTTTTTTCAAATAGACGCAGCGAATATAGCGGAACGTCTGCTTTTCTCCGTATGCCCGAAGCATACCCAGCAGGAATTTCAAATCCCGCTTCACGTCATCATGCACGAACCAGAGCTTATCACAGCTCTTCATGAAATATTCATATGGCATCGCGTCATTGTAAGAATCTGCCATATATACCTTGCATGCCGCAATCCGGTCCATCACCATTTCCGCAATATATTTCCGGGGCATCGGCATACCGCCGATCATCCGCTCCGTCCCGACTTCGTAATCGATCCAGTATTCAAAATGATGTCTGTTGCGTCCTTTGTGATGCAGCCATGAAAGAGAGACACCTGTATCTTCACGCTCTGCATTATTGGGACTCCTGTTTCCCTGCCAGTATTTGCACCCTTTGGAAAACTCTGTCCAGGAATATTTCGAAAGATCGTGTGTCAGACCCTGCCGGAACATTCCCGCCCGAAAGCAGTGTTTCATTACAAGGATACGGTGTTTTGTGATTGTATTAAAATGCTGCCTGATGTACATATTCTAATGCTTACTCCTGTTCTGCATCGACACGTTCACCGGCTTTCTGCTTCTTTTCCGGCTCTTGTTCAGCGGCCGGCACAGAAGTGAGAATCATAATTGCCCGCGCCGGAACACACACGCATTTCTCCCTGTCTGCTTCCGGCATTCCCTTCCAGTTTTCCGGATGGAAACTGTCTGCTTCTGCTGAATTAACCGCAATCTTCCATTCCATTCCTTCCGGAAGATCCGGCAGTGCAAATTGCTGCGGCTCCCAGTACATATTGTATGCCAGGTAAATAAATTCATCACAGGATCCGTCTTCGGTTTTTGCATAAGAACCGCAGTACATCAGTGCAAAGGCGCACTTCATCTCATAGTCATCGATCTGCCAGGCCATTTTCCCGTGATAAGAAAGATCCGGATAGCCTACCGACCGGTAATCCACCATGCGCATTGGCATATGCTGACGCAGCACCGGATGCTTCATGCGGAAAGCGATTGCATCTTTTACAAATTCCCGCAGCGTCCGCGCAGCCTTGCCGCGGTTCCAGTTCAGCCAGCCGGTTTCGTTATCCTGACACCAGGCATTGTTATTGCCGGCCTGGCTGTTGCAGAATTCATCGCCCGCATAGATCATGGGCGTTCCCTGAGAAGTAAGCAGCATCAGAAAAGCATTCCTCTGCTGGCGGGCACGCAGCAGGTTGACCGCACGTTTTCCGGTTACGCCCTCCACGCCGCAGTTCCATGAGTGATTGTCGAGAATCCCGTCCCTGTTATCTTCTCCGTTTGCCTCATTGTGATGCTCATTATAAGCGACAGAATCGTACAGCGTCATACCGTCGTGGTCTGCAAAATAATGCAGCCTTGCAACCTCTCCGGAATTGAGCGTCAGAAAATACCGCGCTTCCCCGGCAGATGCAAGATCCCCTTTCAGGAATCTGCGCATGCCATTCTGATAATCCTGATTCCATTCCGCGAGATTTCGGATCAGCGGTTTTCCGTAAGGATAGATCCTTGATCTGTCATAATTCACATAGAAAATCTTTGTCCAGGAAAGAAGCGGATCATTCTGAACGGTAGTAATCCAGTCACCATAACCGACCAGATGAAATCCGTCCAGATTGAACGTCATCCGCCAGTAATGCAGGATATTAATTACCATCCAGCCCGGAGCAGATGCCTCAAAGAAAAACTCAAGGATGATCTCGATTCCATTATCATGCAGCGCATCCACAAGCGCACCGAATTCTTTTATCGGATCATCGGTCGCACAGTAGTCATTTTTAAGTGCATAATAATAGCCTTCTGTATAGCCCCAGTAATTCTTGCGCGGCTCTGCCTCTGTCTTGGCATTTAAAACAGAATAGACAATCTCATCCCCTGCATATTCTGCGGGAATCTGAACATCCTGCTGTGCCGGTGTCTCCTGAAATTCGTAGACCGGCATCAGCACCAGTGAGGTGATCCCCATTTTCTTCAGATACGGGATTTTCTCACGCACACCTGTAAAAGTTCCCGGGTGCCTTACACCTGAACCTTCCCCTTTTGTAAAACCCCTGACGTGAAGCTTATAGCATACGGTATCCTTGTACAGAATCTCCAGCGGCTGCGTCTCTGTCGTGAAATCAGGTTCTATCACACAGCGGATCTGTTCCGTTCCGTCTGCAGAAATATGCCTGCGCAAAACCCTTGCAAAAGGATCGGCTTTCTCAACGCCGTCAATCCGGTACATATATTCAAATTTCAGACTTCTGGGCAATGCCACATGCACTGCATCCACAAGACCTGTCTTATTCTCATCCAGCATCTGTACAATCTGGAACGGCTCTTCCGCATCCGGATGATAAAGCAGGACTTCAACTTTCTCGTCCCCTTTAACATTCAGTGAAAAATTAACACCGCGGCTGTTGCGAAATACGCCGAGCCGCATCGGCGTCCCCCTCCGAACCGGGTATGATTCCTTCCCGTTTTTCATAACTCTCCTCCAATCTCCAGTTCTACTGGACAGTGATCAGAGCCAAAAATCTCTGTATGAATCTTTGCCTCCTGAATACGCTCCTGCAGATCATTTGATACCAGAAAATAGTCAATCCGCCATCCTGCATTCTTCTCCCGCGCGCGGAAGCGGTATGACCACCATGAATACTCGACCTTATCCGGATATAGAAACCTGTAGCTGTCTGTAAATCCTGCTTCGAGAAGCGTGGTCATCTTCTGGCGCTCCTCATCGGTAAAACCTGCATTTTTGCGGTTTGTTTTCGGATTTTTCAGATCGATTTCCTGATGTGCGACATTCATGTCGCCACACACAATCACGCCTTTTTTCTGATTCAGTTCTGTCAAATATGCGCGAAAAGCATCTTCCCATTCCATGCGGTAATCCAGCCTTTTGAGCTGATCCTGGGAATTGGGCGTGTAGACTGTTATGAAATAAAAATCGGGATATTCCAGCGTAATCACACGTCCTTCATGGTCGTGTTCCTCAATTCCGAGACCATATGCCACGGAAAGCGGCGTCCGGCGCGTAAAGACGGCGGTTCCTGAATATCCCTTTTTCTCTGCATAATTCCAATATTGCTCATAGCCTTCTGTCTGCAGCTCGATCTGGC
>CAZRNI010000223.1:0-4411 GCA_964601425.1 uncultured Eubacterium sp.
ATATGCCTTTAATAATGACCCGTCAGAATCCTCAATGCAGATCCGGTACATACCGAATGTCCTGTTCCCGACAGCATCTGTTGTGATGTCCTCATCTCTTGCAAGACCATATACAATATCTCTGTTGAAAAATCCGATCACCTGAATTTTTTCGTTTTCCGGCGCATTGATTTTACGTGTCGTTCCGTTGTTTGTATTCAGAACCGTTATCCCCGAGGATGCATATTGATCCATTTCATCCATCCAGGCAACAATCTGCTGATCCTTTGAAACAGCAATACAACTGTCGTCTATCTCATCCTGCACGATTTCTATTTCGCCGGTTTCGGGATTTGTGCGTAAAATCTGTGTTCCGGTGAACAAATACATCTGATCCTGATCATTCACATAGGACAGCTTCTCAACAGAATAACTGAGCACTTCCGGATCCAGGCTCGAAGACATAAACAGTCTTTCTTCCAGATGATTTTCCGATGCAGTATAATGATAAACCGCAACGCCGGTGGTTCCTTCATGCTGACCGGCCGCCATATATCCATAAACAACGAATGTTACTTCGCCTTCATCCGTGACATTGCAGATCCGGATATGAGAGTTTCTGTTTTCCGAGCGTCTGTCCGGCTCCGCCTCACTTCGAAATGTGAAAACACATGTGGCAGGATCATCATCCGTCCCATAAAGCCAGAGATCGCTTCCGGAAACAAAGGCGATTTTTTCCTGACTGTCACTTACCATATACTGCAGTTTATCAGCATCTCTTACACCTAGATTGATCTGCTTGTCCGAATAGACGGGATGCGCAGCATTAAAAATCTGCTCCGTTGACCGGTCCATGTCAATCAGAAGTATTTCGCCCTGATTGGTACGCAGCCGGTAAAAATCATGCACATTATAATACTCAATATTACCGTCCGCATCCGTGGAAGTTATGATGTAATCATAGACAAAACTGGCTGTTTCAACATTGATTTCTTTGACTTCCGGAATCGCCTCTTCAAAAAGTTCCGGCGAAAGATCGCCCCATGTCACTTGCTCCAGGCTTGACCGGATCGTAATATTTGCGTAACTGTTGCGTGACGCCGTCGCATCCGACTCCAGGTAGGACGCAAGATCCGCTGACTCCTCCTTGGAAATACAGGCCCGGTAAAACCGGTCCGCAAAGGCAAGATACGCTTCTAGATTTGTTCCTGTCTTCTGCACGATACGCGTGTAATAATAGACCGTCTTCTGATTTTCACCCGCCTCGTCTTCCATATCTACTGCAAAGCAGATGGCATACTCCTGATCCATCAGGATCGGCGTCTCAACATGGATATCCGCCGTAAACAATCCCTCCGATACCGTCAGGTTGTCTACTGTACCGTTTTCGACAAATTCTCCGTCAAGCAGCGAAATGATTTCATAACGTATCGCAGTAATCTTTTTGTCATAGGGATCTACCCGGACACCAAAAGTACGGTCTGCCGCCAGAAGCGTCAGAGAGCTTCTCCGCGAAGAGAGATCCTGCTCACTGCAGTATCCATACATCGGATTGACGGTGCGGTCTCCCAATTGAATCCACATGACCGGCAGATCCGGCGTCCCGAAGGTTTCCGTATGCACTTCATCCTGCTTATTCTTTTTCCGTCCGGAAACGGCAAATATAATACCTGCTGCAACAGCCACTGCAATGATCACAATCACCAGCCGGCTGAACAGTTTCCTGATCTGTTCTGTTTTCACGCGTTAACTCCCCTTATCCCCTTAGTATAAAAAAACGCTGTTTTCTTCATCTGAAAGATTGCTGCGGTCGATCCAGCGATATCCGGTATTAATATGCTTATCGATCTTCTCCCCATTTGCCGCATGCATCGCAGCAATTACCGAAATATACCCCATACCCCGTGGATTCTGGCAGATCAGTCCATATTCTCTGCCCTGGGCAACCGCCTCTCTCTGCACTTTTCCCGCATCAAACCCGACCACCACAAGATCCGTCCGCTCCAGTTTTTCCAGCGTCTTAAGCGTTTCTTCCGCAGTCTGTTCATTTGTACAAAAGATACCCTTCAGATCCGGGTGTAATTCAAGCGCAGCCTGAACCATCGTTTCGATCGATTCCGTTTCATTCTGCACAAGATTGGCCGCTACGTGAATGTCCGGATGGGACGAAATCTCCCATCTAAATCCATTCATCCGGTCCAGAGCCGTCTTCGATGACGCCGCATGCGTCACCAGCGCGATCTCTCCGGCATCCCCGATCGCCTCACACAGCTTTTTCACTGCCTCTCTTGCCGCCGCGTCATTATCGGTTTCGCAAGTTGCTGTAATCAGCGGACTTTCCACCCCTGATTCAAGCGCGAGTACAGGTATTTTATTATCAACTGCCGCTTCAAGCTGCGGTGCGCAGGATTCCATATCAACCGCCGCGATACAGAGCGCAGTCGGATTTTCCGCCAGCACCGTATCGATCTGATTGATTTGTGCCTCTACATCAGATCCGTCTCCGGATCCCTCCAGCGTCAGAACAATCTGATCCTCTCCCTCATAGCCGAACTTCTGATTGATCTCCAGAACGGCCTGCTCTGCGCCTTCTCTTACTGCACTCCAGTAATCCAGATCCATATCTTTTGCAACAATCGCAATATGTGCTCCCGGCAGATTCGGAACCTCTGAAACATCCGTATAGTCCCAGAACAGCGACTGACCCTCTGCCAAATGAATGGAATATGATTCTTCTCTTTTTTCCAATTTATCATTTGCATGACCGCAGCCCGTAAAAAACAGTCCGGCTGTCACACAAACAGCAATGCCGCTACGCCACTTCATTTTCTGACACCTGATGCTGCTTAAACATGAGAAATGAAACATTCACTATTAGTATAACGATGCAAAAAAAATAGTCCAGTGCTTTTTCAAAAAATGCACTGAACTGTAAAACCATCCGGATGACTCAAACCATTAAACACAATGCAGCCGTCCTACCGGTTTTCCTTTGCAATCACTTTTGCACTCCCAATAGAACGGCTGCTCAAAAATCAATATTCAATTTACATGGTTCCTTTCTTTTTGTTATAAATCCAATCAGATCCAAATTTTTTCTCTTTTTTTCTATTCCCAACTCGTGAATTGCTTCACTTAGAAAGTACATATGCGTTTTGATCTATATTCAAATTGAGAGTTATTTCCGGTTCGATCCTTCACATCTGATCGTACGCCGATACCCTGTTACACCTTCACCTGATACAGAAATTCTTCAAACGAATAATCCGAAACCTTATTTTTTATAATCTCCCGTATGTATTTCAGATCGATGATACAGGCTTACCATTTGTCTCTCTTTTCAAACTAGCTCCTGCTTCGTGGTAATATTCAATATGAGTTGCCAGCTGCACATTACCTTTCATTTCATGTCACACTACTCTGAGTTTGGTGACGATCTTTTCACAAGTTTATAAAAGGTCTTTCTTGTCGGGAACTGCTATGCAATACCACTCTCATATTGAAGATATACAAGCGGTGGATTTCCCATTGGACTGTACCTCCTGTTTCTGAACCAGCTCCGTTTTTATTACAAACATCTGTTTCTGATGAAAAAACCTTTTGTAATATCTATCCCACTGACTGAACCTTTGGTCGTGTATACCCAACCGCTTTGTTTGCTGTGTCTGTGTGGATTTTTGTTTAACGGGTGGTTTCTTTTGATGAATTGTATTTTATCAGGTACAACCTGATTTGTCAACACATTTTGAAAATTTTCTTTTTTATTTTTCTCTATTTAGAATTTTCTTCTGTTTTTATTATTTAATTTTTTGTTATTGTTTCTATTTTTTGAAAATTTAAAACATATATCTCACATAATTTCCGTCAAATACGGCGAAAATGCCGACGGAAGCGCGTAGACCGTCCGCAGTTCAGCCGGATCTGCAAAGACAAGACGCCCCGCCTGACCGGACGGTTTGGAAGATACTTTTTGTGAAAGTGCAGGAATTACGCGGATCATCCACCCTTCCATCTCCCATTCAATATGCGTAAAGACATGCCTTGCAGACGGAAGTTTTTTGATATGTACCGGCTCAGTCAGAACAGTCCCGCTTATGCCTGCTGCCTCCTCCAGTAATTTTTCCGCTGCTGCAAGTGCCTCTTTTTCGCTCAGAAATCCGTCCTGACCGGGAAACTCCCACAGGCCGGCCAGCAGCCCGCGGTCCGGACGTTTCCGGATCAGGACGTTTTCCCCTTCCATCAGCAGCAGGATCGTGCGCTGTTCGATCCTGCGGGGACGCGCGGAAGACTTCACGGGCAGTATTTCTTCTTTTCCCGCGGCATGTGCCCGGCAGCAGTCCGCCACAGGACAGCTTTGGCACTGCGGAGATCCGTTCGGAACGCAGAGCGTTGCTCCCAGATCCATCATCGCCTGATATAAAATCCCGGGATG
>CAZRNI010000224.1:0-1278 GCA_964601425.1 uncultured Eubacterium sp.
TGCTAGCTCATTACGGGATGTCCCGGCGATACGCTTTGCCTCCCCGGATGCCACGCGATCTGCAATCCCTGTTGCGAGAAACAAACCGTAAAAGGCAGAAAGATCCATCTGCCAGTCCAGCACAGCGGTATCCAGCATACTTCCAATGGTCCGCATAGCCTGGTCAAGATAAATCGGATCGTAGGCGCGGGTCATCTGCAGTCACCTCCTCATCAATTATCTGCAGGATGTAAAGGTCATCCTTCCGGCGTTTATTCCGTTCGAGATCAATATAGTTTTTTCGCGCTGCATGATCGCGCTGCTGTCTTTTCGGATACCAGATCTGCGTATGTGCAATTTCATACTCCAGGAATTGCAGCTTTTCAAATGCCTGACGGCTCTTCAGTACAATCTGTTCACCGAGCCGGCCGAGATGCATTGCGTTTCGCAGCTGACGGACTGAAATCGTTCCATTCAGAAAGTCCTGCGCGAATGAAAAATAACTGTCATCTGCCCGGTATCCAATGATAAGATCATAATCTTTATATGGCGGCATAAAATGTGAAGTCAGATATTCCTTTGCTTCGGCTGCCAGCGGTGCCCGTACTTCAAACGTTCTGTTTTCAAGAAGCACTGCAAGCCAGTGGAGGATACACCAGGGCTCCTGATTGAGATACAGGATGGAAAGTGCATCTTCGTTCAGCAGATAATGATTTGCATATCCGCTGCGTACGCGCTGTACAGCCCATTCCATGGCCATGTCCCGGCTTTCAGTACAGTAGAAGCCGGTTCCGTAATCATTGTAAGGTTTTCCTTTGCCATAGGCTGGTTTTTGCAGGATCCGTTCAGAACCGTGCCAGAGAAACATGAAACCACCTCCTTTCGAAAATTATACTCCTGAGGGAGTATATACACAAGAGGATTTGAGCATTTCTTAGATTTTGGGTCGGACCTGAAATCTCAGAAAGAACTTGAAAAGTTCCATCCGTCACTGTATGATTGCTTTGTTTGATAAGCAGCACAAAAGGAATCATTTTTATGAATCGGAATACAATGACAGCGGGAACCCCCTGGCGGCATATTTTGCGTTTTGCCATGCCGGTGCTGGCGGGTTCTCTTTTACAGCAATTATATAATACAGTGGATGCAATCGTTGTCGGCAGATTCGCCGGCGAGGCGGCACTCTCGGCGGTCGGAACAACCGGAAGTTTTGCATTCCTGTTTCTGGCAGTGGCGTTGGGCTTTTCCGCCGGAAACGGTGTTGTGGTCGCACAGCATTACGGTGCCGGCAACGAAAAA
>CAZRNI010000224.1:1288-4388 GCA_964601425.1 uncultured Eubacterium sp.
CCGGGCAAATGCCTCGACCGGCATCCTGTTTCTGATGCTTCTGGGCGTTGCGGCAGCGGCGGTTGGTATCGTGCTGGCGCGGCCGGCCTATATGTATCTGGTAAATGTACCGGACAGTTTTCTGGAACAGACGCTGCTGTATTTCCGGATTTACGCATTCGGCCTGGTTTTTCAGTTTGGATATAATATTTTTTCGGCAATTCTGCGGGCGGTAGGAGACAGTGCGGCGACGCTGTATTTTCTTCTGATTGCGTCCGTGCTGAATATTGTGCTGGATCTTGTGTTTGTAGCCGGACTGCACTGGGGAGTCGCCGGCGCGGCAATTGCGACGGACATCGCGCAGGCGGCATCTTTTGTGGCGGCCTATATTTATATGACGCGAAAATATCCGGTTTTCCGGTTTCGACTGCGGGAGTATACCTGGAGCGGTGCGCGGGTGCGGCGCACGGTCCGTGTGGGATTTCCGATTGCTCTGCAGCTGATCATTGTATCCATGGGCCTGACGCTGATTCAGCGGGCCGTCAACGGATTCGGACAGCAGATGACCGCTTCCTTTACGGTCGGGCAGAGGATTGAGATGTATCTGAACCTGCCGTGCAACGCGTTTCAGACAACCCTTGCCACCTATGCAGGACAGAATATCGGCGCCGGGAAAATGGACCGTGTCAAAACCGGCGTCCGGCAGACTCTGATCATTTCTCTGGCGATGACGCTGTGCATCTCGGGGCTTGTCTGGGTGTTCTCAGGGAGTATCATTCAACTGTTCGGCCTGAGCAGCCAGGCGGCGGAATATTGTGCGGCACACATCCGGACCGTGGCATTTATTAACATCATTCTGTCAATGTATGTGCCGCTGTTCGGTGTCTTTCAGGGCGCGAACCACAGCGGATTTCCGACGATCGTGGCGACATGCGCACTCAGCGTGCGTGTCCTGGTCACCTATTTGTTCCGCTATAGTTCATTTTTCGGCTATACGATTATCTGGTGGAACGGATTGTTCGGGTTCGGCATGGGATGTACGGTTGCATGGATCTATTATCTGAGCGGAAGATGGCAGCGCAATGCGCTGATTGCTTAGGTGAGTCAATGGGGACGTTTCTCTCTGACTCACCCGGAGGGAAAATATGATTTTCGACACACATGCACATTATAATGACAGAGCATTTGATGAAGATCGTGATCTTCTTCTGGCAGAATTTCCTGACCGCGGCATCAACGGCGTGGTCAATGCGGCAGCGAGTTACCGGAGTCTGGAACTGACAAAACAGCTGACGGAGCAGTATGATTTTATTTATGGTGCTTACGGGATACATCCGTCAGAGATCGATACGGTTCCGGGCGTCGTGAAAATATCTGATCAGACAGGCTTGCCGGTTCCGGAGGCGGGTGAGGCTGATGATGCCAGAGGCGCCGTAACGAATGAAACCGGAGCAGAAGGAAGTGCCGGAAATACAGGGGCTGTTTCCGGAGGGATAGCAGTTGTATCTTCGGAAAAGCCTGGCTCAGGTGAGCCGCCGGTATGGTTTCTCGAAGAACTCCGTGACCTGTGCCGCCTGAAAAAAGCAGTTGCTGTCGGCGAGATCGGTCTGGATTATCACTGGGACAAGGATAACAAGAAGCAGCAGATTGCCTGGTTCGAATGTCAGATTGAGCAGGCACGCCAGCTGCAGCTTCCGGTCATTATTCACAGCAGAGAGGCGGCGGAAGACACTTTGATGACTGCAAAGCGTACCATGCTGGGTGATGTCGGCGGCGTCATGCACTGCTTCTCTTACTCCGTTGAGATGGCGCGGGAATATCTGAATATGGGTCTGTATCTGGGCATCGGCGGCGTGCTGACCTTCAAGAATGCAAGGAAGCTGCGGGAAGTCGTTTCCTATGCACCGGTTGAACAGCTTGTCGTTGAGACAGACTGTCCGTATCTCGCTCCCACGCCGCACCGCGGCGAGCGGAACTGCTCGCTGTATCTGCCGCTTGTCATTGAGGCGATCGCTGAAATCAAGGGGATGACACCGGAAGAGGTGGAGACACTTACCTGGGAGAATGCGAAGCGGCTGTATAGGTTATAAACTGAGGATTGTCAGAAAGGATTTTTTATGAACAGACAACAACTCCGCGGCTATCTCCTGATTCTTGCCGCGGCACTTTCCTGGGGGTGGATCCCTGTATTCAGCCGGATTGCATATCAGTACGGCAGTAATCCGCAGATGGCTGCCGCGTTTCGCTCCTTTGTGGCAGCGCCGGTCTTTCTGATCTGGCTGCTGGCAAAGGGATCGCTGAAACAATTCAAGTTAAAAGATTTGCCGCTTTACCTGGTCTACGGGATCGTAGCGTATGCGGGGACGTGCTATCTCTATATGGCAGCCGTGCAGCTTCTGACCAGCGCGATGGCCGCGATTCTTCTCTATACAAGTGCGGCATTTATTATCATTCTGAACCGGCTGATCTATAAGGATGCGATTACCCGGGATAAGATCATCGCACTTGCCTGTACATTTTTCGGCTGTTTTCTGGTCGTGCGGGCTTATGATCCGGGGGCGTTTCTCGGTAATCTGAAAGGGATTCTGTTCGGACTGGGTTCGGGCCTGTGCTATTCCATGACGACAGTCATGGGTACAACGTTAAGGGAAAAGAATCCCGGTGAAGTGAATTCCGGACTGATGACGATCTTTGGCGCAATGGTCTTTCTGGTGGTATGCCCGCCGTGGAAGGGACCGGCACCGTCCATGCCGCTGATGGCCTGCTATATCGGATTAGGACTTGTGTGCTCAGTTCTCGGATTTGGTTTTTATCTGAAAGGCATGGAGCAGGGAATTGATGGTGGTATCGCTGGTATTATTGCCATGCTTGAGCCGGTCGCGGCAACAATTCTCGGATGTCTGTTTTTCCACGACGAAATCACATGGCCGCAGATTGTCGGAATTGCAGTGGTACTCTTTGGAGCGGCGTGGCCGCTTCTGGCAGAAAGAAGAGAGTTTGCAGCAGCTGGTTCGGCGTGAGCAGCAGCTGGTTCTGCATGAAAAAGAATTCGTATTGACAAAAGTATAAAACTATAAAGCATTAATGAAAGAAATTTAAGGCATATTTTCTTTCTTTCTCT
>CAZRNI010000225.1:0-4384 GCA_964601425.1 uncultured Eubacterium sp.
ATCCTCCGGCCCGCCGCCAGACGTGGGTGCCTGACCCCATAACAAAAATATACACACAGTTCAAGTTAGATTAGATTTTCTTTAGAGGGTCAGGCACTGAAATTCGGGATCTTCCGTGATGTGCCAGCGCTCTGTGATCACCGGCCGGCTGCCCCGCTCGAAGATCAGCGCCTGACCGATGGGCATGTACAGGACTTCCGACAGCGGCAGTCCCGCGCGCTCCGCGATGTTTCTGCAAGTGACCAGATCCATGCCGCCGAGATACAGATACCGGTCACAGTTATTGATAATCGTCATCGCATCGGCCTCACCGTACATGGAATGAAGCTGTGATTCCGACTGCAGAAGAATGGATACGGAAATTCTCTTCTCCCGGAAAATCGAGATATAGTGTGCAAATGACGGAATCTGTGCGCCGACAGCAAAATCATCACATAACAGATGCACCGGAATCGGCAGAACGCCATCCTCTCTCGCTTCCGCATACTCAAACAACTCTTTCACTGCATGGGAATAAAACAGTCCCGCAAATGCATTCAGAGACGGATTAACCGCCGAAGTTGTGACGAACAGAATTGTACGCTGCGTACTGATGTCCCGGAATTCAATGCACTGTTTTTCGCGCATAAACGCGAGCAGCTCCGGTGAAAAAATCGTATCCATTGTGACACTTAGGGAAGAATAAATGCTGCCGGCCGTCCGCATCGGTGCAAACCGGAAGGTCTTCCAGCATTGATAAGCAAAGCTGTCCGGATCCTCCCGGCTCAGGCGGTCGAACATCGTATCAAAATTGGTCTCGATCGCGTCGCCCTTTTCTGTAATCCTGAGTTTCGCAAATAATTCATAGACATCCGCAAAGGACGGTCTGCTCTTGCGGTGCACCTCATAGGCAATCAGTGCCGAGAGCAGCGAAATTGCCGCATCATCCCAGAACGGATCCGAGGCGATGGTAACTTTCTTGCGCGGATTTGCCATGACAATCGACTGCGCCAGATACGTGACATCCTGATTCGTGTGCACATAGTGCATCGGATCATAGGAGATCGTGCTCTTGGACGGATGTGTCAGATCCAGATCCAGCACCTGAAACCCGCGTTCCGCAAGAAGCGGTGCATATTTATGCACCAGTCTGCGCTTGGACAGTGTCACAATCATACTGCTTTGCCACGTCTTCAGCAGAACCATCTCGGCATAGCTCATAGTCTTGCCGGAACCACTTGCGCCGACGACGAGAATATTGTTATTCAGCTGTGTTTTGTCTGAATCGGTGCTGATCGCTTTCCCTTCTCCCAGCATATATGTTTCCGGCATATGCGATATCCTTTCATATCCTGTTCATATCCCACAAAACTGTGTACCATATTTTGTAATGATGCGATAAATCGTCAGATATCATTTCGTTTGCGCAAATTTATATGTGACAAATCACCAATAAAGGTTATAATAAACCTATAATCTTCATTAATTTTATCACGATTCAAAAATGAATGAAAGGAGGAAACCATATGGCAAAGGACTATGATGTCATAGTCATCGGCGCGGGCAACGGCGGGCTGTATGCCGGAGCCTTTACCGCAAAAAACGGGCTGAAGACGCTGATCGTTGAGAAACACAATATTCCTGGTGGAAGTGCCACGAGTTTCGTCCGCGGAAGATTCGATTTTGAGACTTCACTGCATGAACTTTGTAATCTTGGTACAGCGGAAAATCCGGGCGGCGTCATGAAGCTTTTCCAGGCGGTCGGAGCCGATGTCGAATGGGCAACCAACATGGAGGAATCATTCCGGCTGATCATTCCGGAGGAAGGGATTGACGCGGCAATGCCCTGCGGCGTCAGGGAATTCGTCGGTGCACTCGAACAACAGGTGCCGGGCAGCGCGCCGGTTATGATGCAGCTGATTCCGGTCGGACAGATGTGCGTGGAGGCATACTCCTTTATGGATGATCCTTCCTGCACGCCGGAACTGCTGCAGGAGAAATACCCGGACTTCTTCAAGTACGCAGGACATTCTTTCAACGAAGTAATGGATGCGTTCGGCATGCCCGAGAAGGCCAAAGCGATCCTGGGAACTTACTGGTGTTATCTCGGGGCAAATCTTGACGAACTGGACTTCGCGATCTATATCCGCATGCTGCTCGGCTACCTTGCTTATGGTGCCGGCATGCCGAAGTATCGCTCCCATGAGATCTCACTGGCACTTGAAAAAGTCGTCCGCGACAACGGCGGTGAGATCTGGTACAACACAGAAGTCGACAAGATTCTTGTCAAAGACGGCAAAGCTTACGGCGTCGTGATCGGCGATCAGGAATTCGAGGCATCTCACATTGTCAGCAATGCCTATCCGGCAGCCGCCTACGGCAAGATGATCGATCCGGCAGAGGTTCCGGAGCGCGCGCGCAAACTCGTCAACTCGAGACGCCGCGGCCTTTCCTTCTGCATGGTATATCTTGGCATGAACAAATCCATGGAGGAACTCGGCTTTACCAACTACTCCAATTTCATCTCACCGTCTTCGGACACCCGCAAGGTTCAGGAGAGCGCAACCGATACGTATGAATACAGTGGATATGTCATCATCAACTGCCTGAACAAAGCACTGCCGGGCTGCACGCCGGAGGGAACCTGCCAGCTGATGCTGACGACACCTTACTTCGGTACCGGCTGGGACAATGTCACCGAAGAGATGTATGAAAAGCTGAAAAATGACACGGCGCGCAAGATGATTGAACACTGCGAGCAGGTGCTCGGTATTTCCATCACACCTTACATTGAGGAAATCGTTATCGCGACGCCGATGACATTTGCGCGTTACCTCAATACACCGGGCGGAACACCGTACGGCTACCAGGTAACCCCGAGCGATTCATTTATCCAGCGCGGAATCGTAAACAATGACGAGCAGTTTATCAAGGATCTCTATTTCGTCGGTGCCGCATCCAAATACGGCGACGGATACAGCAGCGCTTACCTGTCCGGATTCGATGCGGGCAAGAACATCATTCGTGCAGAACGTGAGAAAGGAGGGATCGAGCGATGAGTAAAGAACTGAATCCCAACACCTTCATGGAATATGCGAAGGAACGCCAGGACAGGATCGAAGCGGCAGAAGCCGTAATCCGCGATGACTTCTATCTCAACCGCATGGCAAAGGTGTTCCATCCGGACCGTCAGTACATGATCATTGACAAAATCACAGAACTCGAGAAAGATACGAAGCTTTACCGCTTCGTGCCGGATCCCGCACGCGGAACGACGCGCTGTGCGCCCTTCCTCGCAGGGCAGTATCTCAATATTTATCTCGAGATCGAAGGTATGAAGATCAACCGCTCCTACTCCATCTCGTCCTCACCGGCAGATGCGCGGAACGGCTTCTATGAACTGACGATCAAGTATGTACAGGACGGACTTGTATCCCGCTATGTACTGGACAACTGGAAAGAAGGCGATGAAGTTGAACTTTCCGGACCGGCGGGCAATTTCAGCTACCAGCCCCTTCGTGACGCCGAAACCGTGATCTGTCTTGCTGGCGGCAGCGGCATTACGCCGTTCTGCTCCCTCGCAAAAGCAATTACCGAAGGCGACGAAGACTTCCGGCTGATTCTGCTGTACGGCAGCAGGACAGCAGACCAGATTCTCTTTAAAGAGGAATTTGACAAGCTCGCAGAAGACCCCCGCATTCAGGTCATCCATGTTCTCTCTGACGAAGAACGTGAAGGTTTCGAAAACGGATTTATCACTGCAGAACTCATTCAAAAATATGCACCTGCCGATGCACCTTACTCGGTCTTCATCTGCGGGCCGCAGGCGATGTATCGTTTTGTTGACAAGGAAATCGAGAAACTCGGTCTTGCACGGAAATATGTCCGCCACGAGCTGTTCG
The DNA here is from genome assembly GCA_964601425.1 of uncultured Eubacterium sp. Lineage (GTDB taxonomy): Bacteria > Bacillota > Clostridia > Lachnospirales > Lachnospiraceae > CADBRN01. Next base: position 3,882 of record CAZRNI010000225.1, read on the forward strand.
GCGAGATCCACGACGCATCCTCACTGCCCGGCTATCCCGGAACGGATCAGCCCGAGGTCAAGATCACCGTATCCATCCGCGATATGACACGAACCGTGACCGGCAGTGCAAATGACACCATCCTGCAGACCCTCGAGAAAAACGGCATCACCGTGCCGACAAGCTGCCGGAGCGGCGAATGCGGATTCTGCCACTCCACGCTGGTTTCCGGCAAGGTCTATGTGCCTGCAGAAATAGAGGGCAGACGCCTAGCCGATCACAAATTCGGCGGCATCCACCCTTGTGCAACATTCCCGCTTGGGGATATAGAAATCATCGTGCCTTACGATAAGTAAAGTAATTCCCGATTACCGATCGTGCATGTAAAAAGGTGCCTGCCACCGAAGGGTGACAGGCACCGGATTTTTTATCTGACACCATTCAATATTGAAGGGTGACAGGCACCACATTCAATTGCTATTATATAGAATCTGATGAACTGGTTGGGCAAAAATCCGACTCAC
>CAZRNI010000226.1:0-4375 GCA_964601425.1 uncultured Eubacterium sp.
AGTTAATCCGCTATCTGAAATCGCACCGCATCAGGAAACTCAGCCTGTACCTCTCCCACTGGCATGAGGACCATTTTTATTATCTGTGGTACATCATGGATCATCCGTATTTCACAGTAGAACGATTATATCTGCCTGCAATATCTCCGCTCAAAAAATGCACCGCAAAAAAATATCGGAACAGGTCCTGGTATGAATCAGCTGTACGCTGCCGGAAAGGAATTCCTTCTTCCGGTCTCTATGGTGCAGCAGAAATCTGCAAAAAAGCAAAAAAAGAGAAGATCCCTGTCACGTATTTGAAAAAGGGGTCTTCCTTCAAGATCGGCAGCGCCGCCGCAGAGGTCCTCTGGAGCAGCGGCGCAAGTCCGTTTTCCTCCGGATTCTGGGATTATATAAATGATCGCTCTCTGGTAACAAAAATCACCGCCGGCGATATGTCCTATCTCACGGCCGGTGATATTTCCCGGAAAACCCTTCAGAAAATGATAAAGAGCGGCGTAGATCTTCGCGCCGATCTCTATAAACTGTCTCATCACGGAAAGACATCGGACACGGCACTGATCCTCCGCAAAATTCAGCCTGTATGCGCCTTTTACTGTGATAGTACTGAGAAAAAAGGAAACACACGTCTCTCAAAAAACCGCCGGAAAATCGCCGCTGAAACGCAATTATACAGCGTGCGGTACAACGGAAACATCACGTTTCGCCTGTATGGGAAACATTCTGCCAGATCGGTCAGGGTAAAAACACAGCGCAAAAAAGCTATCTCATCAACTGGATAAATTCATAATTATCTTGTCCTCCTAATCCACCTCGACAGCCTTGTTATAATTTAATAATTTCCTATGTTCAAATTAATTACCGTGGGATTTTATTTGCGTAAAACTTTAAAAATTTATCGTAATACATTAAAAACGTATTGACAAACGAATTCGCACGGTGTATATTTATATTATCGAAAAACGATAAATAATTTACGCGAAACGAAATTGTTGTCTTTGAAAAAGGAGGAGATATTATTATGAAACTCAATAAAGTCGTTACCATTCTATCCAAAATAGCGGAAGTGGGTTACTGGGTTGGATGTGCAATCGTTGCCGTAATTATTGCCGGTATTGCAAGCGGACATTTCAGTTTTATTTCAAAGCTGACAGATGTAGATCCTTCTGCCGGGAAAGATCTGGTTTCATTTGGATTTAGCATTATGACCGTTGATTCTGCCGGCAATTCAATCGGAGGAGCATACACAATATTCTTCATCACAATCCTTATCATGATGGCCATGATGGCCATGATCTGCCGTAATATTTATCTGATCTTCAAAACGTCAGAAGGTAAAACCAGTTTTTCCAAAGGGCAGACACCATTCCAGCCGGATAACATTCGCATGGTACGCGAAATCGGCATCTTCCTGATTGCAATTCCTGTTGTCGGACTCATTATGGATATCATTGCACATATTGCACTGGGCCCGGAGATCGAATGCTCCATGGATCTGCATTTCATCATAGTCGGTCTTGTCGCAATCTGTCTGTCCAGATTCTTCACTTACGGCATGGAACTGCAGGAAGACGTTGATGGTCTTGTATGATCCGAGCTGCGCATCGACATGATTATGCAAACCGGATATTGCCTATGATGCTGTATGAACAGTAAGGAGGATACTATGGGAAAAATTATTCTGGAACTGGATGTCATGATGGCAAGAAGACACATGTCTCTAAATGACCTCGCGGATCAAGTAGGAATAACAAATGTAAATCTTTCAAAAATCAAAAATAACAGAGTCAATGCCATTCGTTTTTCGACGCTGGCCAAAATCTGCAAAGCACTGGAATGTGAGCCCGGCGACATATTGAAATATGCCCCGGAAGGGGAGAAATGAAACAGGCGGGTATCAGGTCTCCTTCATTCCTGATACCCGCCCATTTTATACGCTTCTCATCGAGCCATCCATCAATTCATCACCTAAATCAATCACATGTGAATTATCAGGTATTTTGTGTCATCTGCATCCAGATACAACTTCTACGCTTCTATTCCTTGCTGCATAGCGTCCTCTCCTATTTCTTTTCCAAAAGGCTGACTCCTGCACAGGCAACACCTATGCCTGGCATTGTTATTGCAGTGTTTGTATCCAATTCGCCCAGTATAGACAGAACAGTAACTGCTATCCCCATTGCAATACAGACTGCCCGTAGAATCAGTGAGATAATATTTCCTCTGTTACGGATCGTTTGAAAGACAAAGTGGCAATCGTTATAGGCGCAACCTCTGGAATCTGACAGGCAGCGTCATACTGGTCCGGGAAGGTTCCATCCTCATTTAATTACGATCGTCACATCTCCATTACCAAGTAATTCTGACATTTCCTGTGCTGACTTATCTGTGATATGGCCAAGTCTGGTGTAATCCCAGGTGTTTGATCCATAGAAAATAACAATCTGGTCTCCGGAATACAAAACAATATCACCGGCTTCTGTAGTTGTCTGACTGTCCGTTCTGGGCAGGCTCTGCCCAAGAGATCCAACCTGTTCGAAGCCGCCGTACATGGACATTTGAACGGTCAAAGGCTCTTTTCCCACCAGTTCCTTAAGCGCCTCCACAGATTCATTGTCCTCCCAATCCACCTCGACAGCGGATTCTCCAATCTTCAGCTGCAGCATTGTCTCAGCTGTCCCGCTTTCCACTTTGCTTTTATTTAACTGTTCTTCCAGATATGGCAGGATATAAGACATGGCGTCCTCAAACGGCTGACCGAAGAATTCATGTCCGCCATCTTTAATCACATGAAACTCGCAATCCGGGATAATCTCTTTGGCCTCTTCTGACCAGGAAACGGGGACGGTGGTGTCCTGATCTCCATGAAGCAGCAGCATATGTCCCTGATAAGAAGAAAGCAGCTGGTCAAAATCAACATCCCACAGATCCGTTATAAAGTTTTTACCAACATGGATCCAGCCGCCGAACAGGCTGATATCTTCGGGCACCTCTTCCTTTGTTTTGTAATGATCTATTCCACTGTCTTCTTTTGCTGACAATGCCGGGTACATAAGGATCATGCCAGCGATCTCATCCTGGTGTGTGCTTCCAACAACCGTTGTAACAAGTCCTCCCATACTGCCGCCCAGAAGAATGATCTTATCTGGATCTACAAAATCCCACGTTTTTGCTGCTTCCAGAACAGCTTCCAGATCAGAGCTTTCCGTCAAAACCGACATCTCTTTATTGCTGCCGTCGCTTTTGTTTCCTCCAACCGTACCGCCGCGGAAGTCAAAGATATATGCCGCATATCCGGCCTCTGCCAGCCGTTCTGCATAACGTTCTCCGGATGTATGGTCATTTCCAAGTTCATGGGAGAAGATCACCAGCGGCCGTTTTTCATCTATATCAGGCACATATGCAATTCCATAAATATTGGAAGCCCCGTTCTGAACCCATAATTCCTGTGTTGAATAGGTGTGTTCGGACATAACCTGTTCTCCTTCTGCTGCCTGCTGTTCTTTTGCGGCTGTATTTGACTGTGCAGAATCCGTGTTCTGAACTGTATCAGACTCACGCTCACTGTTGTCTTCTTCTGCGGCCGGCTTACTGCAGCCTGCAAAAACAAGACAGAATACAACAGCGAATGATACAATCTTCCAAAATATTTTTCTCATAAATGATGCTCCTGTCGATACAGCCGTATCATGCTGCCTCTTCTGATTCATTCAAGAGCTGCAGAACCATATCTCGCCGGCGGTGCAGCTTTTCATTGACCGTGGCCGTGAAACAATCAGTACGGAAAAAAACTGACCTCAACTGCAGCATGACTGACTGCATCCTGGATTGGCGGTTCCCTACTCTACCGACTTGATTTCATCCTGCAGATCCTGTTTCAGGGAATAGGTATCGAAGTCTGGCTCATTCGGGAGGTTGAGCTCCATGTTATTGATCTTGTCCACGTTTGCCCTGGCTTCGCGGATACTGATATCAAAAACATGTCCGCCCAGAGATCTGTCCTCGGAGAGGAAATGGAAGTGCCATCCGGGCATGTTAATCCCGTCCATATAATCCGGGAAGTAGACGCCCACCAAGGTTCCGTGCACCTGCTCGAAGAGAAAGGCATTCTGAGTCTGGCCCAGGATTTCCTTGAGCGATATGTGATGGGACCTGTAGGGGGCTTCGGATCTGGCATCCACTTTCTCGAAGCAACCCTCAATCTTAACAACATGCATGCTGTTTAAGCCAAATCGCTCTTCAATTTTTCTGGTCAGCTCAGTGCGAACGGATTCAATGTCGGGCATATCATTCAGCGGAAACTGCTGCTCTCCGTGGAACATAACCACCGCCGCGAAGGAAACTCCAGTCGCAGAATCGACCAAGGTGACATGCC
>CAZRNI010000227.1:0-4360 GCA_964601425.1 uncultured Eubacterium sp.
GTACTCGGGACTTTCACCCGTTAGAGCGCGCCCATGGCGCGCAAACAAAGAAAAGTCGTGTTCAGCCTTGAAGCTTAAACACGACTTTGTCTTCAGTCTGAGGGATGCCGCATCAATCATGCGGCATCCCTTCAGCGTGTCGTCTCTGGCAGAAACGTGATGATCTCACGATATGGCTGCAGACGCGGCTCCTCCAGATATGCCTTCGCGTCCGCCTCCTGGCTCCAGTAATGCATCGGTATCAGCTGCGCACAGTTCACATGCTCCAGAAAGTACGCGACTGCATCCGCCCCATGCTCCTCAAGCCGCGGGTCCATTGGTACAAAAGCTGCATCAAACCGGTACTCCGCGATCCTTGATATTTCCTTCCGGTACATTCCGACCTGCCACTTTCTTTCCTTTTCCGAATCTTCCTCCCAATACCAGATGTTGAGATCACCGGCGTGATATACCGTCTTATCCTCTGTCTCAACGATGAACGCGACGCCCTGATCGGTTGAGAGCAGCGTGTATACGCGGATGGATCCGATTTCATATTCTTTGTGCGGCCGCACCTTCAGAACGTCCGCCCGCGGCAGCCGTGCGCGCGACTTCAGTCCCGCACCCGGAACCCGGACGTTGCGATCCAGAATATAATGTACATCCGGGTACTGTTCCCGCAGTTTCCAGATGCAGGAACCATAGTGATCTCCGTGGCTGTGGGATACGAAGCAGTAAATGTCCTGATCCTGCCGGAATTCCGGAAGTTTTCCGGTGTACCAGTCAAAAATCAGGACTGTATTTTCAAGTTCTACGGTAAATCCACTGTGTTTTATGTGTGTAATCTGCATGTTACTCTCTACCTTATACTTCTGACCGGGCTTCGTCTGCAGACGCAGGTCGTCTGCCTTATCTCCGCCTTATCTCCACCTTGTCTCCGCCTTATCCCAGACCTGTAAACTCAGGATTCTGTCTGAGGGTTCTGCAATATCTGCTTTACGTACGCCGTCGACGGTCCGCCGCCGGTCTTTTGCAGGATGCCTTCCTTTACCAGAGCAGTCAGCGTCCGCTCGACCGTCACAACGGCAATATCCGGATACTGCTCGCGAATCTGCCGTTTTGTGACCGGTCCGTCCCAGTTCAGGATCAGCTCCCGGATTCTGTCTGACTTTGATTGCTTTTCTTCTAATAGATAGGATGTCTGACGGGCAAACCGCCGGTAGGCCCGGTCCAGAATCTGCAGAAAATACGCTGCAAACGGCGCGTAACTGTTTGTTCCGTCCTGCCAGAAAATCGAGCTGTACTGCAGTGCCTCCTGGTATGCATCTTCACTCTCTTCAATCAGGCGCTCCAGACTGACATAGGCACAAATATAATACCCGGCGCGATACAGCAAAAGTGTCTGCAGTAGCCAGGCGGTCTTACCGTTGCCGTCCGCAAACGGGTGAATGCTCAAAAAATCTATAACAAACTGCGCGATCAGCAGAAGTGCGTCATGCCGTTCTTCTGTCAGCGCGCGCTCTGCGGCGGCAAACAATTCCAGCATCGCAGGCTCGATCCGCTCCGCGCTGCACGGATAAAAGCGCACCCTGCCTTCGCCCCAGGAATCCGTTCCGCGGATAACGGTATCCGAATCGCGGTATTTCCCGCCGTTTTCCGGAAATAGCTTCGCATGCAGCGTGCAGGCCAGTGCCGGAGAAGGCACCATTTTATCAAAACAACTCCGGATTTCCTCCAGCGCGCTGCGATATTTCTCATCCTCCATCGCCGCGGCCCGGTCACTCTGCCGCTCGGCCGCCGTCCGAAGCGGGATCAGCCGGTCGCCGTACTGCTCCAGCAAAACCTGCTGCGCGCCGCGTGATTCATGTATGCGCGTCAGCAGCCGGACAATTTCCGGCGTCAGCAGCTCTGCCGGCTCATTTTCATAATCAAATATGTGCATATTTCAGGTTCCCCATCATTTTGCGGCTCCATTCAGGTCCTGTATTTCTGCTTCTGCACGCAAGACCGCCTCGCCGATCTCTGATCGCGCGCACCGCGCAGCGCACTTTGTGCGCCCTTTTTTTACAGATCCCGGAAATGGAACTGCCGCCGCCCGGACGCATAATCTCCGACAATGTGTCCCGCACCTGACAGTTCATATTTATAAGTAACAAGTCCCTCCAGCCCCACCGGGCCTCTCGCGTGCAGCTTACTCGTGCTGATTCCAACCTCCGCACCGAATCCATAACGGAATCCGTCCGCAAAACGCGTAGAGCAGTTCCGGTAAACGCCGGCCGAATCCACCATCTGCATAAAATAAGCAGCCGTCTCATCATTGGCCGTGATAATCGCATCTGTGTGATGCGAGCCGAAGCGGTTGATATGTTCGACGGCTTCTTCCACTCCGCTGACGATACGTACAGAGGCGATGAGTTCGAGATATTCTCTGTGGAATTCATCCTCCTGCATGATTTCATAATCATCATTTCTGACAGCTGCGGTCTCAGCAGAGCCGCTGCCCGCCAGCAGCTCTCCGGCTTCCGCGGTGCCCCGCAGCCGGATATTCGCATCATGAAAAGCCGCTGCCAGTTTTGGCAAAAATTCCTGTGCGATGTCCCTGTGCACCAGAATGGTCTCTACCGCATTGCACGCGGCCGTGTACTGCGTCTTGGCATCCAGCAGAACCGGTATCGCAAGTTCCTGATCCGCATCCCTGTCCACATAGATGTGGCAGACGCCGTCTGCATGTCCCATCACAGGGATTTTTGTATTGTTCATAATATATTGAACAAACGCATTTGAACCACGCGGAATCAGAAGATCCACATCTTTCTCACAGGAAAGAAGTTCATCAATCTCATTGTGCAGTTCCGCCTGCAGCAGACATTTCTCCGGAAGACCGGCTTCCACCGCCGCTTTATGAATTGTCTCAAACAACACACGGTTTGTGCGGGCCGTCTCTTTTCCGCCCTTCAAAATTGCACAGTTTCCGCTCTTGATACAAAGCGAAGAAATCTGCACCAATGCATCCGGCCGCGCCTCAAAAATAACCCCGATCACACCAATCGGTACGCTGACTCTGCGCAGCACCAGGTTCTCATCCAGCTCACGTGCAAGCGTCACCTTATTCAGCGGATCCGGCAGTGTAATCAGCTGTTGAATTCCTTTTATTACATCCTCCAGCTTTCCTTCATCAAATTTCAGGCGCTTCATAACAGCGCCGGAAACGCCGTCCTCTGCAGCGGCATCCATATCCGCGTGATTCGCTGCAAAGATTGCCTCCCGATTTGCATCCAGCGCTGCCCCGACTGCTGCCAGCGCAGCGTTCCGCTGCGCTTCTGATTCCGCCGCAAGCTTCGGTGCAGCAAGTTTCATCGCACGTGCTTCTTCCCTGATTTTCATAAATTTGCCCCTCGTTATTGCAGTGTTTCCTGTATTCATTCCAAACAATTACATACATGATCTTGTTGTCTGATGACCAATCCGCAAGCTGCACACACAATTTAGCGTATAAATCTAGTACGATTCCATCACGGATTGTTCTTTCTATCATACCATGACATTCATTTTTTCCACACCGTCCCCTCCACCAGCGCTAAAATTTTGTGCAACATTCACAATGGTTTCCCCCGTTTTTACCAGTTTTAACAAGCAAACCGCACTAAGGGCGCTTTATCATTTGTTGTTTTTGTACATTATTTAAGCATTTTGTCCGCTTTTATTGGTAATTATTTACGACGTTTTGTGTCCGAAACATTTAGAGCGCAGATTTGACACATATATGATTTATTCATACAATGTGACCGTAACATTTCGAAACAAATTTGTAATATTTGCGAAAGAGAATTTTAAGGAGGTTATTCACATGCGAAAAGGAACACTGTTGACACTTGGTACTGCGCTTGCAGTTTCCATGTGCACAGCCATCCCGGTTCTCGCAGACGATACAGTTTACGGACATGTTAATACCTATGCACTCAATGTTCGTGCGGGAGACACTGCGGATGACGAAATCATCGGCGATCTCGCAGAAGCAGATGAGGTCGCAGTCACAGACAGACTCGACAACGGCTGGTATGAAATCGAATATGACGGCGTAACCGCATATGTTAAAGGGGAGTATATTGACATATATGGCGAATCCGACTACGACGATGAAGAAACAGAAGAATCCTATGACGATTCTGAGAATGATTCTGAGAATGATTCCGAAGATTCTTACGATGAAGCAGATGCTGATGAGAACCAGAACGAGGATGCCGATGCGGCAGATTCAGATGAAGCAGAGGATGCTTCTGAAGAAACATCTGAGAGCACCTGGAACGGTCCGGTTCTAAACCGCAGCAACGGCACTGTACAGGGCCCGAGCGGCAAAGAAACCTACTACAATCTTGACATG
>CAZRNI010000228.1:0-4340 GCA_964601425.1 uncultured Eubacterium sp.
GTGTCAGCTTATTGATATAGCCGGCCTCTTTCAGGACAGTCGTTGCCTCATAAGCATCATCTACAATGATACGGACGATACCGAAGCCCTCTGTCTCTGCCAGAGAAAGTGCACGCATATCAATCTTGTTTTCTGCCAGCACGTTGGTCATCTCATGCATGGCACCCGGTCTGTTTTCAACAAAAATGGAGATTTGTTTTACACTCATGGATGTTCACTCCTTTCATGAATGTTTTAAATAGATCAGATTTTGCGCTTGTCAATGACGCGGACAGCCTTGCCCTCGCTGCGCTGGATGCTCTTCGGCGCGACGAGTGTAACTTTGGCCTTGATGCCGAGCATGGACTTCAGACCGTCTACGAGCTGTTTCTGGCGTTCCATGATTTCGCCGACGTTATCGGTGAACATCTCAGGTGTCATCTCTACGTGAACATCGAAGGTGTCGGTGTTGTTCTTGCGGTCTACGATGATCTGATAGTTTGCCGGATAGCCGTTGTTCATCAGAACGGTCTCGATCTGAGACGGGAATACGTTGACGCCGCGGATGATGAGCATGTCATCAGAACGTCCGCGCGGCTTCGCCATTCTGACATGTGTGCGGCCGCAGCTGCATTTCTCTCTGGTCAGAACACAGATATCCTTTGTGCGGTAACGCATCATCGGGAATGCCTTTTTATCAATCGAGGTAAATACCAGCTCACCCTGTGTTCCGTCCGGCAGAACTTCTCCGGTATCCGGATCAATAATTTCGGCAATGAAGTGGTCCTCATTGATGTGCATACCCTGCTGTGCGGAGCACTCGAAAGAGACACCCGGTCCGGACAGTTCCGTCAGACCGTAAATATCATATGCCTTGATACCGAGGGTCTTCTCGATATCGCGGCGCATTTCCTCACTCCACGCCTCTGCGCCGAAAATGCCGGCTTTGAGCGGAATCTCTTCCGGTGAGAGTCCCATTTCCTTCATGGTCTCGCCCAGATATGCCGCATAAGACGGTGTGCAGCAGAGAATGGTTGCATTCAGATCGCGGATGAACATGATCTGGCGTTCCGTATTTCCTGAAGACATCGGGATGGTAAGACACCCTACCTTGTGGCTGCCGCCGTTCAGGCCGGCGCCGCCGGTAAACAGTCCGAATCCATAAGAAATCTGGCAGACGTCCTCTTTCGTTCCGCCCGCTGCTGTTATTTCACGCGCACTGCATTCATCCCACAGATCTATATGACCGTGCGTTTAGAATGCTTCGACACGCTTGACGGTCGTTCCGGATGTTGAATGGATTCTGACGCAGTCCTCAAGCGGCACGCCCAGAAGACCGTACGGATATGCATCGCGCAAATCCGTCTTACTCAAAAACGGAAGCTTATGAAGATCATCAATTGACTTGATGTCATCCGGGTTCACGCCCTTCTCTTCCATCTTCTTGCGGTAGTACGGCACATGATCCCAGACATGCTTCACCTGTTCAACGAGTTTCCTGTTCTGGATCGCAATGATCTCCTCACGGGAGGCACATTCGATCTCCGGCTGATAGTAACGTTCCATGCTGCCTTGTTACTCCTTTTCCTGACTAAGTCGATGAGTTACTGTATATCACTGCATACTGTCCCCGGCTGATGAAATACATCTCCGCCGGGACATCCGCAGTGCTATAATCAAATCATTATGCATTCTTTCCGAGTTCAAATGCCACCTTGTTCATCGCACGGAACTTCTCCGGCACAACGGTATCGATGGCCTTCTGCCATGCCTCATCCGGCATGTCGAAGTAGTGGGACAGGCGTCCCATCAGCACGAGGTTGACGGCCTTGGATGATCCCGCCTGCTCAGCAAGTGCCAGACAGTCGAGTGCATCGACCTTCGCGCCGGTGGCTTTCATCTTCTCTACCAGATCCGCCGGATATTCCATCGCACCTGTAATCACCGGCATCGGATCGATCTGCTGAATATTTGTGACGATCTGTCCGTCCGCCTTCAGGAACGGCAGCCATCTCGCAGCCTCAAGCAGCTCGAAGGAGACGATATAGTCCGCCTCTCCCTCGTCAATCACCGGAGACGCAACCCGGTCTCCATAGCGTACATAGGTCACAACACTGCCGCCGCGCTGGGACATGCCGTGCACCTCAGATACCTTCACATCATAGCCGGCGTCCAGCAGAAGCTGTCCGAGCAGCTTGCTGGCCAAAAGCGATCCCTGCCCGCCGACACCTACAATCATAACATTTTTTGTTTCCATATCTTACTTCCTCTCAAACGCATCAAACTTACACATCTGTGTGCAGACGTCGCATCCGACGCAGAGTGTCTGGTCTACATTTGCCTTGCCGTCCTTGATCGAAATCGCCGGGCAGCCGATGCGCATGCAGGACTTGCATCCGACGCACTTGTCACGGTTGACTTCGAGCGGTGTATTGTGCTTCACGTATTTCAGCAGTGCGCACGGTCTTCTGGAAATGATGACCGACGGCTCTTCGACTGCCAGTTCTTCCTTGATGGCAGCGTCGCATTCTGCGAGGTTATACGGATCTACGACGCGGACGCGGTTGAATCCCATTGCCTTGCAGAGTGCCTCCAGATTGATCTTGCCCGCCGGATCGCCCTTGATGTTGTAGCCGGTCGTCGGATTCTGCTGGTGGCCGGTCATGCCGGTGATGGAGTTATCCAGAATGATAACCGTCGAATTGGACTGGTTGTATGCGATATTTGCAAGGCCGGTCATACCGGAATGCATGAATGTGGAATCGCCGATGACAGCGACTGTCTGTCCCTCGTTCTCGCCCTCTCCCGCTTTGTTGAAGCCGTGGATCGCGCTGACGGAGCCGCCCATGCAGAGGGTCATATCTATTGCGGAAAGCGGTGCAACAGCACCGAGTGTGTAACATCCGATATCGCCGAGAACCGTGCACTTATTCTTATTCAGTGTATAGAACAGGCCGCGGTGCGGGCATCCTGCACACATAACAGGCGGACGCATCGGGATCTGATCATCGAGTTTTCTTCCGGTGTGCGGCTCCTTGCCAAGCGCTTTTGCGATCAGATTCTGAGAGAACTCGTCAATCATCGGCAGCATATCCTTGCCGGATACTTCCAGGCCGAGTGCCTTGCAGTGATTCTCAATGATCGGATCCAGCTCCTCGACAACAATCAGCTTGTCAACCTTTTCCGCGAAGTCTTTGATCAGCTTCTCCGGAAGCGGATTGACCATGCCGAGCTTCAGGACAGAAACGCTGTCGCCGAAGACTTCCTTTACATACTGATAAGATGTAGAAGATGTGATGATGCCTACCTCTGTGCCGCCCATTTCCACGCGGTTCACCGGCGATGTCTCCGCCCATGCTGCCAGTTTTTTCGTGCGCTCCTCTACAAACGGATGACGGCGCTTTGCATTTCCCGGCATCATGACGTACTTCGGAATATTTTTCTCATAAGCCTTGCGCTCCGGCACAACGCGGTCACTTGTCTCAACAACTGACTGGGAATGTGCGACGCGTGTGCACATCTTCAGGATGACCGGTGTGTCAAACTCCTCTGAAAGCTCATATGCCAGCTTCGCAAATTCCAGCGACTCCGCGGAATCCGCCGGCTCCAGCATCGGCACCTTCGAAGCAATTGCGTGATGGCGGGAATCCTGCTCATTCTGTGAGGAATGCATGCCCGCATCATCTGCGACGACAATTACCATGCCCGCGTTGACACCTGTGTAAGACATTGTGTAGAGAGGGTCAGCCGCAACATTCAGACCGACATGCTTCATGCCGCAGAACGAACGTCTGCCCGCAAGACAGGCACCGAACGCTGCTTCCATGGCCACCTTCTCATTCGGCGCCCACTCGCAGTAAATCTCATCATACTTTGCCGCTTCTTCCGTCACTTCCGTACTCGGTGTTCCCGGATAGCTGGATACAAAACAGCATCCCGCCTCGTACAGACCTCTGGCAACCGCCTTGTTGCCCAACATCAGTTGTTTCATTGTGCACCTTCCTCCCACATAAAATTTGTCCGGTGTCTCATATTGGATCTGATAAACAATCCGCCCGGGCACAAATAATACTTTCACCATATTAATACAAGTTCATAACCACATAAGTTTATCACAATAAAGCGGCAAAGTAAAGACGCACATCCTCGTAGCCGCCGCCTCAATACTGCACTTTTCTATCATCTATATGCCCCTATCTTGACAATTTTACTAAAATCAACTATTCTGATTTAGTGGTTTAAAGCGTTATGGTTTAAAGCACAAAATTTATAAGGAAGGAAATCCAGATATGCCAATCACAGATTTACTGGAACGCAACGCCAAACTGGACAGCGATGATGTCGCGCTGGTAGAAATCAAC
>CAZRNI010000229.1:0-4337 GCA_964601425.1 uncultured Eubacterium sp.
AATTAAATCGTACTTTCAATAAAAGTGTAAGGTATCTCCCAAAACGCTTCCAATCCATCAACAAACTATATATTATGAAAAAAAAATTACTGATAAAAATATTACTGGCGTTTGCTGCCACCATCCTGCTCTGCTTTATCCTGATCTCGACACTTGGATCCTCTATGGTTTACCGGACACTGATCCGGAGTACAAGCCGCAGGATGTACGCCGAGGCAACGAGTATTGCAAATTCCTCCCAGCGTCCAACGGCAAATGATGAGGAATCGCTGCACCGCTCTCTGACTGCTCTCCGGCAGGTCGCGGTTTTTGAGCGTGCACGCATCTGGTATATCAGTCCGAATGGGGAAATTCTTCTGGATACAGAAACCGGAACCGCTGATGGGAACCCGATTGTACTGGATGCATTCAATCCCGTCAGTCTTGGATCCAGCTACTATACTACCGGTCGTTTTTTTCAATATTTTGACACAGATATGCTGAGTGTCATGGTACCTGTTTCCGCAGGTATGAAAATCGTCGGATATATTGCGATCCATGTACCGGTGACAGAACTCATCGCCCAGCGCGAGGCCATCCTGCGGATTATACATCTGATCTTTTTCATTATTTTCGCGATCATTTTTGTCTTTGTGCTTTATTGCATTTGGACGGGATATATTCCGCTGCTTCGGATCATTCAAGGCGTAAAAGACTGCGCCGGCGGCAATCTCGATAATAATATCGATCTGAAAACCAATGATGAATTTGATGATCTGGCGCAGTCTCTGAATTTCCTGCTGCGCGAACTCAGAGAGAGCAGCGAATCACAGCGTGCATTTATTTCAAATGTCTCTCACGATTTCCGCTCTCCGCTTACTTCTATCAAAGGTTACGTTCAGGCTATGCTGGACGGAACCATTCCGCCGGAAATGCAGGAGCGCTATCTGAATATTGTTCTGAATGAGACAAGACGGCTCGAAAAACTGACCAGCGGCATTTTGATGCTGAACAATATCAACGACAAAGGGACACAGCTGGACCAGAGCCGGTTTGATATCAACCGCGTCATCAAAGATACCTCTGCCTCATTTGAAGGCACCTGTATGCAGCGGCAGATCTCCATCGAATTAATTCTGGAAGGCACAGAACTGTTTGTATATGCCGATTACGGAAAAATCCAGCAGGTGTTGTACAACCTGCTGGATAATGCAATCAAATTCAGTTCTAACCACTCCTCCATCCGCATTGAAACTTCTATGCGGCATGAAAAAGTGTATGTATCTGTAAAAGACCATGGAATCGGGATCCCTTCTTCTGAAATCACAAAAATCTGGGACCGTTTCTATAAAATCGACACCTCAAGAGGAAAGGATACAAAAGGAACCGGTCTGGGGCTGGCAATCGTCCGCGATATTATCAACGCACACAACCAGACCATCGATGTCATCAGCACGGAGCAGGCCGGAACGGAGTTTATTTTCTCCCTTGCCCGGGCATGATAAAGGGACCAGCCCCTGTTACACCCGGTACAGCTCGTCTGTCTTCGGCCGGTCCAGATATCGCACTTCTTCTCCATTCCGGAGAATCCTGTCATTTCCGGAAGTCATCCTTCCGATGATTGCAGCAGGGATTCCCGCTGCCTGCAGTGCATGCAGCATTTTAGCACCATCCTTTGCTGCAATCAGCATCGAACCGCTGGACATGAGCTGATACGGATTCACGTCAAAAAACTCGCAGACCTCAACGGTCTCCTGACGAATGGGAATATCTTTTACATTAACTTCCAGTCCGCAGCCGGCTGCCTCTGCCATTTCCCACAGCGCACCAAATATACCGCCTTCTGTGACATCATGCATCGCTCTTGCACCTGCTTCCCGCGCAGTGCGGGCATCTGGCACAACCGAAAGATACTGCATAAATCCTGCCGCAGTCCGGATCAGATCTTCCGGCAGTCTGGCTTTCCGTTTTTCGACCTGATCGGCCGCAAGGATTGCGGTACCTTCCAGTGCAATCCATTTTGTCAGTACCAGCGCATCTCCGGCCAGGATCGATACCGGTGAGAGCAGTTCCATGCCTGCTGGGATTTTTCCGATCCCTGTAACAGAAAGAAGCGGTTCACGGACTGCTCCTGTAACTTCTGTATGCCCGCCGATGATCTCCATGTCAAGTTCTCTGCAGACAGCTTCTGCTTCCTGTACGATTGACCGAATCTGCGTTTCCTCAATGTTTTCCGGCAAAAGAGCTGTCAGTATCACAGCGACAGGATCTGCTCCCGACGCCGCAAGATCATTGGCTGTTACATGAATGGCGAGAGATCCGACATTGTTTCCCGTACCGGTGATCGGATCCGTTGAAAACACAAGCGTATCCGAATCATTCACCTTTAATGCAGAACAGTCAATTCCGATGCCGGGACCACACAGGACTTCCGGCCTTCTGTGTCCCACCTGGCGGATTACCGACCGCTCTAAAACCGTTTCCGGCAATTTTCCGATTTTCATATGCTGCATCTCTCCTATCTCAAAGATAAGAACCCCGCCTGGCACTCCTTGCGCCAGAAGCGGGGCTTTTTATACAATATTAAATATTAATTCTGACCTGCTCAGCCGCCCAGTGCGGACTTCACCGCATCCGGACTCTGTGTCGCAATGGCATCATCCATGCGGGCGATATAGTCTTCTGAAGCACCCTGCGTACCAATATGATAAGTCAGCGGAGCCATGATATATTCACTTTCATTGACCTGAACCTGATCGGTTAATTCACCGTTCTCATAAATCAGTTTCCACAGCTCAGTGACAAGACCATATCTTCCGCCTGTCGACTTAATATCACCGGCTTCCATCTCATCGTCATAGACAAACTGGGTTGTATACTCTGTTTCGCTGATTGTTCGGCTTTCAAACGACAGTGTGCGGGATGGATCGCGCGTCTCCTTCCCGTAGATTTCAAAGCGGACAACACCGCCGCCGGCTGTTCCGTGAATATAAATCGGCGCATTCTTATTGTACACAAAGCGGAAATTCTTCACATCTTCAGCAATCGCCGCATCAAATGCCGGTTCAACATACTTAACAGTCATCGAATGCGGATGCCGCTCAGTAACATCGAGCTCTGCTTCCAGTACGGCACGATAGAGCGTCGTAGAAGCCTGGCAGATTCCGCCGCCGAACGACTCAACGATTTCTCCGTTTTCATATGAGCCTGCACTTACAAATCCGTTTTCCTCTGTCGTCTCACCGACGATCTTGTTGAAATCAAACTCCTCGCCCGGATACAAAACAGTTCCGTCGATAATTTCTGCGGCAAGCTGTATATTGTGAAAACGATCCTCTTCGCTCTCATCATACTCAGTAGAGCCGTCCCCAATCAAGTCTTTTACATCTGCAAGCTGACTGACATCGCCTGTCGCGGGAACAACTTTGCTGACAAGCTCGATCGCACCGGGACCGCCGTGCCAGTCGTTATCCAGGTACTCTCTGATCCTGGAGGCAGATTCCTCGATCTGCATTTTAAGACCGTCCACTTTGTCAACGGCCGTCATTGTCTGATCATCATTCAGAACCATCTTTACGGGAATCGGTTCAATATTAATATGATCCTGTTCTCCCGTCAGTGCTTTCCGGATTTCCTTTTCGTCAAATTTCAGATCCATTGTCAGGACAATGCTGCCGTTTTCATTGAGGTAGCGGCTTGCTCGGTATCTGCGCAGGACATTGCCCTTCTGTCCAATCAGCATGGCAAGATTAACAATTTCCGGATTCGTACAGGTCAAACCCATTTTGCCGGCGGGAATCGAATCTGTCTTTTCTCCCATGTGCAGCACAATCGGATCAGATGCCATCGAAAACAGCTTATTTTCAAATGCCTGCAGAACTTCATCCCGCGTCATGCCGGACACATTAACATCTTCAATGTAAATGCCGTCAGCGGCTTTCACATCTGTCTGAGACGGTAATGTGTCCGCGCTAAGTGCCGAAGCATCGTACATGGATTTAACATCCGGCTGGTACGCTTCTTCCTGTTTTGCCCCGTCTACAGCTCCGTCAGCGGTATTTTCACCCTGTTCTGTATTTTCTGAGGAATCGCTGTATTCCTGGTCAGAACTCTCTCCGCTATTGCCGCCGTATTCCTGGTCGGAATTTTCCCCGGTATACGACTGCTCCTGCCCAATTCCGGAACCGCTGTCCTCAGTCTCCTCCGCAGGAACCACCGAGACGACCATCGGTACAATCAGAACGATCGCAAGAATAATGCAGATAACGATTGTAATAATACGCCGTTTTTTTTGATTCATATAAAATCTCCCGCAAAAAGATTCATAATAAAGTAAAAAGACCGCTTTCAGCGGTCTT
>CAZRNI010000230.1:0-4320 GCA_964601425.1 uncultured Eubacterium sp.
GGAAATCGCATCTGCGTCCCTGTGCTCGCCCGCGTACCAGATCACATCCGTCCCCAGTTTCTCCTGAAAATGCTCCGCTTCCTGCTCTGTCAGAAGCAGCATTACAATGATGCCTGCGCGGTTCAGATGTGCAAGTACAGCTTCCGTCTGCGATACATTCCACGCCGGATCAGGCGCAAGCAGATAGGTGTGTCTTCCGCCGAGCAGCAGCTTTTTTTCCGCCTTTTCAAGAAGTGCTTCTGATATGCCGCCGGCGCTGCGAAACGCAACCGTGACAGATTTCTGTCCGAGGCACGCACACCGCGTTTCCTCTGTGGCCTTTTCACCGGTGAACCCGGTGCTCTTCTCACACTGTTCCACGACGCCGCAGGCACTTGTCATGAAGCTGACGCGGTCGATCAGTATCAGTTCTCCCAGCGTTCTGTGCGTCCGGAAGCGGTCCGCCGGTATTCTGTCAGTCAGTACGATCCGGCAGACTGCGATCTCATTTTTCTGCAGAATGTCTGTCTCCCGGAATTTTCCCGTGTTGATATCCACGGTATACAATATTTTTGTGACAAGCCCGGGCAGCATCCCTGTGCCGAGTTTTACAAAATAGTGATTTCCGTTCTGCAGCGGCATGTCATCCATCCAGATCAGCGTCGCCGTAATCGTATCCGCAGTCTCCAATGCTGCATCTTTACAGATGACGGAACCGCGCGAAATATCAATTTCCCGGTCAAGCTGCAGTGTGACAGCCTGTCCTGCCGCTGCCTCCTGTACACTGCGGTCTCCGGCAAGAATGCTGCTGATCCCGGCGGTTTCATTTCCCGGCAGGACAGTAACCTGGTCGCCGGTTCTGATCTGCCCGCTCTCGATCTGACCCTGATAACCGCGGAATGTATGATCCGGTCTGCAGACCCGCTGAACCGGAAGATAAAATCCCTGTTCTGCCGTTTCATTCACATCAACCTGCTCCAGATAATCCAGCAGCGTTGTACCGCTGTACCACTTCATCCGGTCCGACGGTTTTGTGACATTGTCTCCTTCTGTCGCGGAAACCGGAATTACTACAGCATGTTCGATACCGGTTTCCTTACAGAGTTCCGCGATTTCCATACAGATTTTCTGAAAGATCTTCTCGTCATACCGGATCAGATCCATTTTATTTACGGCAAATACAAAATACCGGATTCCCATGACAGAACAGATGCGCGCATGCCTTCTGGTCTGGATCAGCACGCCCTTCGCAGCGTCAACCAGTATTACCGCAAGATCTGCCGACGACGCGCCGACTGCCATATTTCTCGTATACTCTTCGTGCCCCGGTGTATCCGCAACAATAAAGCTTCTTACGTCAGTTGTAAAATAGCGGTAGGCAACATCTATCGTGATGCCCTGCTCCCGCTCTTCTGTCAGACCATCCAGAAGCAGCGCATAATCAATGGCGCCGCCTCTGCTTCCCGCTTTGGATGCAAGCTCGAGCGCGCGCTGCTGATCTGCATACAGCAGCTTTGCATCGTACAGGATATGACCGATCAGCGTGGATTTTCCGTCATCCACACTTCCGCATGTTATAAACCGAAGTAGATCCCGCATGTTAGAAATACCCCTCTTTCTTGCGGCGCTCCATGCTGCCGTCTCCGCTGTCGCTGTCAATGACCCGTGTCGTACGTTCTGAATCAACCGCGGACAATGTCTCACTGATTACGTCGTCGATCGTCTCTGCGTCTGATTCAAAACCGCCCGTGAGCGGATAACACCCGAGTGTCCGGAACCGTATTTTCCGGTGCTGCACAGTCTCGCCTTCCCGCAGCCGCATCCGGTCGTCATCGACCATAATCAGCTGTCCGTCCCGCTCGACACAGGGCCGTTCCGCCGCAAAATACAGCGGTACGATCTCAATCTTCTCCCGCCGGATGTACTGCCAGATATCCTTCTCTGTCCAGTTGGAGAGCGGAAACACGCGGATGCTCTCGCCTCTGTGCAGCTTTGTATTGTAAAGTTTCCACATTTCCGGCCGCTGGTTCTTCGGATCCCAGCCCTGCGAAGAGTTCCTGAACGAAAAAATCCGTTCTTTTGCCCTGGATTTCTCTTCATCGCGTCGTCCGCCGCCGAACGCCGCAGTGTAGCCGCCTGCAGCAAGCGCCTGTTTCAGTGCCTGCGTCTTCATAATGTCTGTATATGAGGAGCCGTGGTCAAATGGGTTGATTCCCTTCTCTGCCCCTTCCCTGTTGATGTGCACAAGCATCTCAATCCCGCACTTTCTGGCAGTTTCATCCCGGAAGCGGATCATCTCCCGGAACTTCCACGTCGTGTCAATGTGGAGGAACGGAAACGGCGGCTTTTCCGGATAAAAAGCCTTGAGCGCCAGATGAAGCATCACGGAGCTGTCCTTACCGATCGAATACAGCATGACCGGCTTCTCACATTCAGCAGCCACCTCACGCATAATATAGATTGCCTCTGCTTCCAGTGTGTCCAGATGCGTCAGTTTGTTTTCCATGATCACTTTCTCCTTCAGTAACGATTTGCTGTCTCTGCACTTGTAGTAAATGAGACGGCGCTTCCGTCCCGCCGTGTTACTGTCCAGCAGGTTTCAGTTCCTGTCTTCTTCAGCGTCATCTGCCCGCCTCTTCCGCCAAGCTCTGCAGGAAGATACAGACAGACTGCTCCTGCCGGACATACCTTCATACAGGAGGTGCAGCTCCAGCAGTCCTGCGGTCTTTTGAGATATGCTTTCTTTTCCGGATCTCTTCTGATAATGCCGCCGGGGCAGATAGCAATGCATCTGCCGCACCCGGTACATTCATTGCGATTGATCGAAATACTCATCTTTCCGTATCCTTCATCTTAATCAGATCCCGCTTGATGATCCGGACTGTTCCGCCGTCCATCACTGAATTGATGTAACATTCATATGCTTCACGCCTGCCCGGATAATCGGTATTCTCCTGAAAACCGCGCCATCTGGTTTCCCTGCGGGCACGCAGGTGCGCGATCAGAACACGGGCGACAACCAGGCGTTCCCGTACCTCGTAATACTGCAGCATCGCATCAGGATCCGGAACATATGCCTCCGGAAGCAGCTCCTGAAGTGCCAGAATCTCTCTGTCCGCCACATCCAGACGTGCCTCGCTGTAGCGGTAGGAAGTCTGTATGCCTCCGGCATATGCATCCATTGTCTTCTGCAGCGCCAGTTCGATCTCCTCCGGCGTGATCTTTCTGATACACTTTTTTTCAGCAGTTCCCGAATCAGCTTCACTCTCCGGCCCGGCATGGTTCGTCTTTCTTACTTTCTTTTCAGATTTTTCTGAGCACTCAGTGTGAGATTTTTCCAGAAGACGTTCGTAGGTGCGTTTCTGACGCAGTGCCTGCTGTTCGATCGTTTCCGCGCCGGCTTTCTCTGTGCCGGCAGCTGCTTTTTCTTTTGCACCTCTGTGCACGAGACTGAGATAATTCAGAATGCCTTCCGCCGCAATTGCACCCTCGGCCAGCGCACCCGTAACGTATTTCTGTGGTGCACCGCCTGCCACATCTCCGGCTGCAAACAGTCCTGCAAGTGTTGTGCTCCGGTCTCTTCCGACCCAGTATCCGCTGGCCGTATGTCCGCCGACGATATATGGCTCTGTCCCCTCGATTTCCGTATTTTCAAGTGAAGGACCTCTGCCGGAATCAATCCACTTCAGCGTCTGCAGCGGCGCCATATTGAGATAGGCTCTGTACAGATCCGCCTCCTGCTGTTCTGTAATTCCTTTTGTTTCCAGATAACATGGCCCGCGCCCTTCCATATTTTCCGAAACGGTTCCCCAGAGTCTCTGCGCGGTGGAGTACCCATATTCGGCCTCATATCTCTTAGCTGATGCGTTGATCTGCCCGGCGCCGATCCCCTGTGCGATCGTCCCTGTCGGTGCGATGGTGTCCCTGCACCGCAGCGCTATAAAACGCATTTCAAAGGTTGTCATCTCTGCCCCGGCCAGAATTCCCATGCAGTATCCCGCACCTGTATTGAACGGGCAATACCACATCTGATGCGCATTGGGGCCGGGGTTGTTCGGCCGGTAGAGACCCGCGGCCCCGCCTGTGGCAATCAGAACCGCATCCGCCTGAAATTCATAAAAAACGCCATCTGAAGTACTGAACCCGTAGGCTCCTTTTACGCCCGATGCGTCATATCTGTAGTCTGTAATATTTACGTGATTGTATACGGCAACATTTTCTTTTGATCTGACAGCTTCTGCCAGAATCGGCTTGATGTTCTCACCGTTAATCTTGAGATTCCGCCATCCGCGCGTCACATAGTTTCCGTCGGCATCCTTAAGAATGGTAAGGCCGATCCTC
>CAZRNI010000231.1:0-4294 GCA_964601425.1 uncultured Eubacterium sp.
GCGTTTTGGGAGATACCTTCCACTTTTATTGAAAGTACGATTTAATTCCGCTGATTCATTTTCTTGATCAGTGCCTTATTGCTTCCGAGAAACTCCAGGATGCCGACGACGGAAAAGACCAGTAGAACAGAACCCATCAAACCGATCATCGTCCTGATATATTCTTCGGGACAAAGGATCATGAGAATACCGAGCACGATCAATATGATAGAAGACATGATCGTGCTTCGTTTCAGCTTATTCAATTCTTGAAAAATCATAACAAGTTCCCCTCCGATAATCAAAATAAAGAATTTTCTTTATCATACCACTTCAGTGGACAGAGTCACAAGAGATACCGGGCACAGTTTATGCAGAGAGTCTGCCGCCGGTCATTGCCGCAGAATCTTCTGTTATATTTCCATTGCTGACAAATGCCTGACAAGCTAAAATATGAATAAAACGAAGACGATAAATGAATTGCGTTTTATATGACGGTTATAGAAAATGCCGTTCTCAGCTGTGAGGGAAAACTTATGATGTCTGATAATAGCAGGAAGGCCTGGGAAATAGCCCGGGATCTGTTTGAAAATGCCAAGCCGGTCGACCTGCAGGGATCGGCTTTTCGCAAACAGATACGCGCGGGATGGATCTGCCAGCTGATCGGCGGGGCTATGGGTACAATGGTGGAAGGGTATGCCAGCGCGAAGCTGTATGAAACCTTTGGTGAGGTCCGTGATTTTCTGCGGGCAGCAAACCTTACATAATCATTGCAAACAAAAAACCACCTCAAAGACAAGAAAAATCTTTTTGGTAGTTTTTTAAATGACTTACTTTACTTCAAATTTATAGCCGACGCCCCAGACGGTCCCGATTGACCAGTTATCACTGTCATGGACTTTCTCACGCAGACGTTTGATGTGAACGTCTACGGTTCGCGTATCGCCGACATATTCATAGCCCCAGATATGATCGAGCAGCTGTTCGCGCGTAAAGACCTGATTGGGTGAGGAGGCAAGGAAATATAAAAGCTCCAGCTCCTTTGGCGGCATGTCGACAACCTTTCCGCGGTATGTGACAGAATAATTGGAAAGATTGATAATCAGATCAGAGTACTGAACAATTTTTTCATTTCCGGAGGAAGGCTGCTGTGCGGCGGCCTGATTTTTGGATCTGCGAAGGACTGCCTTCACACGTGCTACCAGTTCCTTGGTATCGAAAGGCTTGATGATATAGTCATCTGCTCCGAGTTCCAGACCGAGGACTTTATCAAACACTTCCCCTTTGGCAGAGAGCATGATTATCGGGACATTCGAAGTATGCCGGATCTCACGGCATACTTCATAGCCGTCCATCCCCGGAAGCATGATATCTAAGAGAATCAGATCCGGCTGAAAGGACTTAAAGAGCTGGAGCGCTTCGCGGCCGTCATTTGCAATCTGATTGTCGTACATTTCTTTGGTCAGATAAAGAGAGATCAGCTCTGCAATGTTCTGGTCGTCATCTACAATTAATATTTTTTGTTTTGTAGCCATATATAAATTCCTTTAAAGTCAAAATCAATCTTCGCGCAGGTTCGCAATTGTTACGCCTGCATCACCCTCACCGAATTCCGCAAGTTTAAAACTTTTCACGAGCCGGTGGGACCGCAGGTACTGGTGGACGCCTTCGCGCAGACGTCCAGTTCCTTTTCCGTGAATGATGCGGACAGTCGTGATATGCGCCAGGTAGGCATCGTCGATAAACTTATCCAGTGCAGAGACGGCCTCATCGACCGTTTTTCCCAGGAGATTGATCTCCATGCTGGCGGTACGCGATTTGTCCATGCGGATGTTGGAGGCGGAACTGCCGCCTTTTTTGCCAAAGGCTCCGGGTGTTTGCTTTTTCATCGTGCCTGCACTTTTCTTCGCGGAGGCCTGACCTTCTGTCAAAATATCAGGTTCAGTGATCAATTCAAGATCATCGATATGAACCTTTGAACGCATGATACCCATCCGGACAAACAGGAACCCTTTGCTGTCAGGTGTCGAAGCAACGATTCCCTTGAGATTCATGCTCAGTACTTTGACCGAATCTCCCGGTTTTACATCAGAAGGACGAAGCTTTTTCGATGTCCGCTGCGCAGGTTTTGCAGCAAGCGCGTCTTCATGTTTCTGCATCTCTTTGCGCAGTGCAGAACGGCGCTTTTCCAGTTCTCCGGCTGCACCTGCCCGATTGCCGAGTTTTCGCACATCGCGGATTGTCTGATCCGCATATTCCTTGGCATTTTGAAGAATTGCACGTGCTTCTTCATTGGCCTCGCGGATTACGCGGTCGCGGGCGGCATTCAGTCGCGCCTGGCGGTCTTTCCAATTCTTTTCGGCGGCAGCGGCCTCGCGGCGGTTCCGCTCGAGCTCCTCCTGCTGCCGCTCAAGTTCGAGGCGTCTTGTCTCGAGGGATGAAAGCACATCTTCGAAAGAGGCATCCTGTTCGTCGATCTGTGCCCGTGCGAGATCAATGATATAATCCGGAAGTCCCAATCGTTTTGAGATAGCAAAGGCATTGCTTTTGCCGGGTACGCCGATCATCAGCCGATAGGTCGGCTTCAGCGTAGATACATCAAACTCACAGCTGGCATTTTCGACGCCTTCTGTCTGCAGTGCGTAAAGCTTCAGTTCACTGTAGTGTGTGGTTGCCATGGTCCGGATTCCCTGATCATGGAGATACGAGAGAATCGCAATGGCAAGTGCGGCGCCTTCTGTCGGGTCTGTACCGGCTCCCAGCTCATCAAAAAGGACCAGGGAATCGCGGTCTGCCTTTTCGATAAAAGAGACTGTATTGGTCATATGTGAAGAAAAGGTACTCAGCGACTGTTCAATACTTTGTTCATCACCAATATCTGCGTAGACTTCTTTAAATACAGACAGCTCCGAGCGGTCAAGTGCCGGAATATGGAGACCGGCCTGACCCATTAGTGTCAAAAGGCCGATGGTCTTAAGGGAAACTGTCTTGCCGCCGGTGTTTGGCCCGGTGACAATCAGAAGGTCAAAGGCATCGCCAAGTTGAATATCAATCGGGACAACCTGATCTTTCGGAATCAGCGGGTGCCGTGCTTTTCGCAGTGAGATTCTGCCCTCTGCATTGAAAAGCGGCTTCGTTGCATTCATATCAGCGGCGAGAGAAGCTCTGGCGAAGATAAAATCCAGTTCCACAAGTGTTTCCAGATCCAGACGGATCTGCCCGGTGTAGACAGCTGTCTCTTCTGAAAGTTCGGCCAGAATCCGCTCGATTTCCCGGGCTTCTCTGATCTCCAGCGCGCGGATGTCATTGTTCAGCTTTACGATCGCAAGCGGCTCGATAAAAAGCGTTGCGCCGGTAGAGGACTGATCGTGGATCATTCCGGGAACGGAAGAACGGTACTCAGATTTAACCGGCAGACAGTAGCGGCCGTCGCGCATTGTTATGACGGCATCCTGCAGATAAGTACGCAGAGAGCCGTTCATCAGGGAGACGAGCTCTGTGTGGACACGGTCGCCGTTGAGTTTGATGCTGCGGCGGATTTTACGCAGTTCCGGACTTGCGTCTGAGCTGATCTCATCCTCTGAAAGGATGCAGCGGCGGATACGTCCTGAGAGCATCGGAAGCGGTTCCAGCTGATCAAACAGATGTGTCAGACAGTCAGGGGCAGCATCCTCATCTGTTTGACCGTAGGATTTGGCGCGGCCTGCATTTTCGAGGATGCCCGCTGTAAGCAGCAGCTCATGCTGCGAGAGCGGACTGCCGACCGCAAGCCGCTTCAAAGATACAAACAGGTCTTTTGCATTGCCAAAAGACGGATTTCCCTTGCGGAAAATCCTGGAAAGTGCTGCCGAAGTTTCATCCTGCATCCGGTTGATGGTTTCAGAATGCTCCGCCGGTTTTAAACCGAGGCAGGCTTTTTTTCCGAGGTCACAGGTGGCATATTCGGCCAGCATCGATATAATTTTCGGATATTCCAGTGTGTTCAAAGCTTTTTCATTCATGCTTTTTAGTTTACCACAAAACCGGTAATTATGAACTACAATCTTAACAGTTCGTTCATATTCTTTTGATAGAATAGGAAAAATCTTGTTAATGTCGTTTTAACTCGTTGGCGGATCACTTGAAGTTTTTATGATCCTGGTTTCAAAAACAGAGCAATTTGCCGCAGGAGTAATATGCAGCAGAATCCTTCAGATCACGAGACAAACGAAAAGAAAGAATATGCAGAAACAAACGAATATCCTTTTATCAGGGAAGTTATAAAACCGACGAGAAATCGCAGAAAAATTTTGATAAGACTTCTTTGGATTGTCGG
>CAZRNI010000232.1:0-4274 GCA_964601425.1 uncultured Eubacterium sp.
TGTCTGTCAGGCAGTTCAGGAACAGATTTCTCAGTGAATAGGTTCCCCCTTCCAGCGTCAGTGAATATCCAAGCACATATCCGTTGCTGAAGGAATCACTTAAGATGGTCAGAATCGGCCTCCCAAGATAGTTCCCGTAGTCATCCACCAGATGAATGTCACAGATGGTTGAATCAATCTCTCCCACGCCGACATGTGACGCGTAGTCCTTTATCCGGTCCCCGAGAAGCGGCCGGTAATCCCGCTGGTATTTTTTGGTTCCCTCACGGGAGATGTAAACTGACTGCATCTTCTTGTACTTTGAATAGAAGTACCGGAACTGATTGAAGGAAGGATGCTCTTCCAGAAGTATTCCCTGTTCATCACAGTACTTTGCCTTCAGCATGAATGAAAACGCATCCATCAGTGAATTCTTCTGCGTCGTGTAATAAAACTTATTGATGGCCCAGCGAATGTTCTTCTCATCCTTTGTAAGCGGTTTATTGTACCTGTCCCGCGCCTGCGGAATCAGAACCGAAATAGATTGAAAGACAAGATAAGAGCAAAGGTAATTCCGCACCGTCTGCCGGCAGAGGCCGCTTTGTTCAGCTGCCTCCTTTACCTTCTGTACCCGCATCCGGTCATCTGACAAAAACGGGAGTATCTCAGCCACAATGTTAAACCGCTGGTAGGCTGTGCTTCTTAGACCTGTTTCCACCTCCTTCAGGTCTGGGAGCGTCATGTCGATAACCTGAAGAAACTCTTCTTCAGAACACTCCTCATATGTACCAACCTCCTTTAAGCTCCACCACTTCGGCATCGTCTGCCGCATGCAGTCAATCAGAAGTACACTGTCCCCTTCCACATCCAGGACCCTGTAGATATCCTCACCTGCCTTAATCAGCTTTTTCTGTCGCATCAGTCTCCTCCTTCTTCTTGTCAATCGCGAGACCCCAGTCTTCGACACCGTGCCTCCTCCAGTAATTCAAAGAGGCATCAAGAAGATTCAAGGTCCGTGGTTTCATTAAATTCTTACGCCAAACCCATTCTCGAACCATCAATTCCCCGTTCGTTTTTACGCAGACGAAGTCGCTGCAGTAATTTCCTTCAGGTAGTCCTTCCAATGGCACATTACAGCGAAACTCCCGGACATTCTCATCAGCTTCAAGTAAATCAGCTGTTCTGGACTCTAGCACACTGTATGTCTTACATACTCCATCCGCACACTTGCTTAACTGACGCTTCTCACATCGGCTACCTCTATAATCTGTTCGTTTCATTAACAGGCACCTTCCTTTCCAAAAACATAACCTCACAGCACTTTCGCTAAAAATCATCCAGTTTTAGCGGAATCCGCTAAAAACACATCACTTTTAGCGTTTTTCGCTAAAAACGACTCTTTTTTAGCGTTTTCACGCTCATAATCTCCTTCATATCACCTCCCATGACATAGATTTCCCGCTAAAACTTCGCTAAAAACGCCATTTTCGAAATATACTATGCCCTTGCAGAACCCATTTTCGCTGGTTTGCAGATTTTCATTTTCGCTGCGGCGTTTTTTTCATCGTTTTGAAAACGGCGTTTTTTACAATTCTTCTTTCTTCTTTGTTTTCAGGGGTATACTTTTTTTCTTTTCCAACCCTTTTCCAAACCTTCTTTTCTCCCCGGCAGGCATGTGTCTTCCGAAGGAGCCGACACCGTTCTGGCCTCCGCAGCACCCTTTTTTTCTCTTCTTTTTTCTTTCTTTTTCGAAGAGTTCCGGAAGGATATCGGATTCCCGGACAAGCGTTTTCTCCCTGTTCTGGAGAGGCAGGTCTTTTCTTTCTTTTTTTCGGCTTTCTTTTTTCAGGCCGGCACGGTTCTTTGAGGGGCGCCGGGAAAGCCGCATGTTTACTGCATTTTTCAGGGTTTGAAAGGTAGTTGGAATAATAAAAAGAAAAAGGATAGGCTTTTAAAGATATGAAAAGAATGAAGAAAAAGATGCTGCTCCAGGTCCGGACGTTGCTTCCTTTCTTGGGACGTTGTCTGTGACTTGGGAGAAGCGGGGCCTTTGTTTTGGGCGTTGGTTTTTTCGAGCGTGTTTTCTTTTGGCTTCTCTTCTTTTTCTATTTCTTTTCGGCTTCTTTGATGTGGTCGAGAGGTGTATGGCCTGCTTATAAATACGAAAAGACCTTGCAAAATCGAGAGAAAAACGGGCTCTCTTTTTTGCAAGGTCTTCTGTGGTTTAGTTATGGCCGCTTATGGCTGTGGCGAAAATGAAATTTTGCGAAACAGCCAAATGGGTTTTGCAGGGACAGCTTAATTATTCGTACTCGATGGTTCCTGTTGGCTTCGGCGTGAGGTCATACAGTACTCTGTTGATGCCCGGCACTTCGTGGGTGATGCGCTCTGTGATGTGCTCGAGAAGCTCGTACGGAAGCTGCTCGATGGTTGCTGTCATCGCATCTTTGGTGTTGACGGCACGGATGATGCACGGCCACTCGAAGGAGCGCTTGTCATCTCTGACGCCGGTAGATTTGAAATCCGGAACAACGGTGAAATACTGCCAGACTTCGCCTTCAAGACCGTTGCGTGCAAATTCTTCGCGGAGGATCGCGTCAGATTCACGGACTGCTTCGAGGCGGTCACGGGTGATTGCGCCCGGGCAGCGCACGCCAAGTCCCGGTCCCGGGAACGGCTGACGATAAACCATGTTTTCCGGCAGGCCGAGTGCGTCGCCGACGACGCGGACTTCATCCTTGAAGAGGAATTTCAGCGGCTCTACGAGTTCGAAGTTCAGATCCTCCGGGAGGCCGCCTACATTGTGATGTGATTTAACCGGACCGCTCTCGAGAATATCCGGATAGATCGTTCCCTGTGCAAGAAATTCGATGCCGTCCTGTTTTGTTGCTTCTTCTGCGAAGACATCGATAAATTCCTTGCCGATGATTTTACGCTTACGCTCCGGATCTGTAACGCCTGCCAGCTTCTCAAGGAAGCGGTCAGATGCATCAACGTAGATCAGGTTTGCATCCATCTTGTCACGGAATACTGCGATAACCTGTTCCGGCTCACCTTTTCGCAGCAGACCGTGGTTAACATGTACGCAGACAAGCTGCTTGCCGATTGCTTTGATCAGAAGGGCTGCCACAACCGAGGAATCCACGCCGCCTGAAAGCGCGAGCAACACTTTCTTGTCGCCAATCTGCGCTTGCAGCGCTTTGACCTGTTCATCGATGAATGCATTTGCCAGTGCCGGCGTGGTGATGCGTTCCATTGTCTCCGGTCTCTTGTTGTCTCCCATGTTTTTTCTCCTTTATAAATAATATAATAAATGTACTAAGATACACATTCTTTCTGTTGTCATTCGTTTCAGAAATGCAGCTGCCCTGTGCGTTATTCTGTCCGGTGTGGTGCGTTTTATTACTTCCGCATCTGTTCCAGCCGTTCCCACACGGTCTCCAACTCAGGGATGGAACTCTGACTGCCGCGGGTTTCGACAGAAATCGCCGCCGCCATTGCGGATAGTTCAATGACTTCCCGGTATGGCAAATCATTTGCGATGCCATATATAAATGCACCGTGGAAAATATCCCCCGCTCCTGTTGTATCAATGGCTTTCACCGGGTATGCCGGCATGTGGATGACCGGTCCCTCTGTCTCAAATTCACGGTACAACAATCCGTCATCACCGAGCGTTATGACGGCCGTGCCGCCGTGAACTGCCTCGATTGCTTTGAACTGACGGGTATAGACTTCCGGATCAGAGAGGTCGATTGCTTCGCCCAGAATTCCTTCTGCGAAAACCTGCGATGCCACCAGATAATCTACTTCGCGGGCGACGCGGATCGTATCTTCCCGTGCGGTTCCGGCGTCAACAATGCGGATTGCATCCGGATATTGTGAAAATGCATCCAGACTGAGCACCGGCTCATGCCCGTCGCTTAAAATCACACGGATATCCCGGTCCGGGAATGTATAGCTGTTCTGTTCCGGCTTTTCCCGGAAATTCATGATCGTCCGGTTACCGTTTTCTTCATTCGTAAAAATATAGCTGTATGAAGTGTGAAATCCCTCCGGCGCAAGCAATTCTTCATTATGGACACCAGACCCTTCCAGAACGCTGCGCAGAGCATTTCCGTAAGTATCATTTCCGATCCTGCTGCGCAGATATGTCTCCGCGCCCCATTTTGCGCAGAGATAAGCGGCATTGTATCCCGGGCCGCCGCCGCCTTCCTTTTCCACTGCCAGCGTGTATTTTCTGTTTTCAATCAGCGGACCATCCATCGGGACAGTGATGTCATAGGTGGAAAGTC
>CAZRNI010000233.1:0-4272 GCA_964601425.1 uncultured Eubacterium sp.
AGACAGCGTATGAACAATGCGCTTTCGGGAATTGAAAAACTGAAAGAGTCGGTCGATACACTGATCGTCATTCCGAATGATAAGCTTCTGGAGATTGTTGACCGCAGAACGACAATGCCGGAAGCACTGAAAAAAGCAGATGAAGTACTTCAGCAGGCGGTTCAGGGTATTACAGACCTGATTAATCTGCCGGCACTCATCAATCTTGATTTCGCAGACGTACAGACTGTCATGAAAGACAAAGGAGTTGCGCACATCGGAATCGGATCAGCAAAGGGAGACGACAAGGCACTGGAAGCTGTACAGGAAGCTGTTGCAAGTCCGCTGCTTGAGACAACGATTGAGGGCGCTTCTCATGTAATCATTAATATTTCCGGTGATATCAGCCTGATGGATGCAAATGACGCAGCAAGCTATGTCCAGAATCTTGCAGGTGCAGATGCCAATATTATTTTCGGTGCGATGTATGACGATTCACAGACAGACGCGGCGACAATCACGGTAATCGCTACCGGCCTGGATGAAGCAACAACCCGGGAGGCAAGTGTGGAAGGCACCAGAAGACAGAAAGAAGAGACAAAGAAGAATGCATTTGCAAGTGCAGGATTCAAGATGCCTTCTTTCCAGATGCCGTCTGCATCTGCACAGCAGCAGAGCGCGCCGGCAAGACCTGCTTCTGCGGGAAGCTCCGCACCGAAGAAAGACATTCAGATTCCGGATTTCCTGAAGAATCGCAGCTGATGGAAATATGATGGAGCAATGAAAGGTCAGACCTGTTAACAGGTCTGGCCTTTTTATAGACATATTTATGGATTTCCTATATAATAGTGTCGGACTGAAAAGATTAACAGGGAGATTGAAATGAGAGAGTTTTTGCTGAACAGCGAAAGCGTTCTGGATCCGGAGCAGATTGCATATATGAACAGTGATGAGCAGGGAACCTTACTTCCGTGCCGCTGGATTCATTTTAATGACCGCCTGAAGCTGGCGTTTTTTCCGGAAAACTGCAGTCCGATCAGTATGCTGCTCCCGCAGCTTTCTCTGGATGAAGTATGTGAGGCCGCAAAGCGTCTTCTGGATGAAGTTATGATTCTGGAGGCAGTTCCGGCAGTTTCACTGGAGAATATGGTCTGGGACATGGATGCGATTTATCTGATGAAAGAAACAGGTGCGCTGCAGATGCTTTATCTCCCGATTCTTCCGGATGATTCTGTGCGGAATGCAGGGATTTATGTCCGCCGGATCTATGCACTGCTTGAGGAAATGCTGGAGCGTGTAGAGGGCGGAGAAACGATCATCCGGCAAATAGAGTATCAGAAAACACAGGAGATGGGAAACTGGAACCATCTGAAAGAAGCGCTCGACAAGAGAATCCCCATGCAGAGCGATACGATTTTGCTGATTGGTATGGATCAGGCAGATGGTATGCAGTTTAAAATCGGCACGAAGCTGTTCCGGATCGGATCAGATGAAAATCTGGCAGACGCAGTTCTGGATCCCGCCGAAGGGATAGAAGCCGTTCATGCAGTGATCGGATGGAATGACATCAGTTTTTATGTAATGGCATTGGAAAGCAGCATAGGTACATGGCTGAACGACACAAAGCTTGCAGCCAATACCGAGGTGCCGATCGGTGCCGGAAATGTAATTCGGATTGCAGGGTATTCTTTTATGATTGAAGCGTAAATCGGGAAGATCCGTTTCTTCTTTGAAACGGTTCAATTGCGGTTTCTGATTGCGCGCGTGATGCGCGGCGCACTTGTGCGTCTTCCTCTGCAGAATGGGATACTGGCAGATCGCGCCGGAGCGGTACTCAAAACTCCATGGAGCGTTGAACAATGAATAATAAACACAATCTGGTGATTGTAGACTCAGATTATGATTATGTTCGGACCATTGAACCTGAAATATTTCGCAGATATGCGGACCGGGTTGATGTTCAGATCATAACAGATGAGTCATATTTAGATAAATGGTTTGCAGAAAAACGGGAAATTGATGTTCTGATCATAGATCAGAATCACTATGGTGATTATCTTGCTGAGCATGTGATACATCAGACATTTCTTATGATACCGGAAATAGATATAGAGCAGAAGGCTCCGCGAAATGTCAGTGTCCTGGTAAAGTATTTGCCTGAAAATGATTTGTTCGAGGCAGTGAATGATGCCTTTGCAAGAATTGATCTGGAAGCGGTTGATCCGTTCCACAAACCACAGCATGATACAAGGGTTGTTGCGGTTTATTCTCCGATCGGGGGATGCGGGAAAAGTCTGATCTGTATCGGACTGGCCAGAAAACTGCGCATGCTTGATCAAAAAGTACTTTTGATCGGATGTGACGACGTACAGAGCTTTTCTGTATTTGGTGATCTTGACCTGCATGCAGATCTGCATCTCGCAGAGGAATTGCGCGATCCGGGAGAAGATACATATTGGACTATTTTGCAGAATCTGGCGGGGGGCGATGTTACCTATCTGAAATCCTTTGACCGTGCGCCGCACGCGCTCGGGGTTGGCAGAACGCAGTGGAAATCATTTGTGCGCCTGATGAAAGAAAAAGGGGATTTTGATTATCTGGTTCTGGATATCGGAAGCCGTGTGGATGAAGCCGGTACTGCGCTGATGAACCAGGCAGATGAAATTGTTCTTATCACCGAGCCGAACCTGATGGCAACGAGGAAGATGCAGCGGATTGCGGGCGACCCTGATATTTTACCAAATAAGAAATGTTTTCTTATTTCAAATGAATATCATACAGACGGGATGCGGTTTTCAGAGGACGCTGTGTTTGATCGGCTCCCGGCATACACCGGCTGGGTGAATGCGCTGGAAGATCCTGTCTTTTACAGACTTGCGCTTGGTATATCCGATATTAATGAGGGAATCGCTTATCAAACAGATCCGGAGCGTACGGAAGAGGATACAGACGGACAAAACACCTAAGCAGAATTATTTTTAAAGCAGTGCTTGACAAGGGATCCGAAATGGAGTAATATATGTTTTGCTGATTCGGTCAGCAATGTGCGCTTAGCTCAGCTGGATAGAGCGTTTGGCTACGGACCAAAAGGTCGGGGGTTCGAATCCTCTAGCGCACGGAAGAAATCCCGGAAACCTTGTGGTTTCCGGGATTTTGTTATTTCGATATTTACAGGCGTGCCTTATTTTGAGATATCACGGCAGTTATCTGCTCGCTGCAGATCGCGCCGAGTTGTTTTTTCTGCTCGCGTGAGAGTGTAGAAGGATCAATCGGTTCGCAGAACTCAATGACAATCGGGCGGCTTTTTATTGAAGGCATTTGCTTTTCGAAAACAGCGGCTGTATTGTTAATTGCGACAGGTATAATCAGGCGGTTGTTTTTGGTCGCGATCCGGAAGCTTCCTTCATGGAAGGGAAGCAGCGGGAGATCATCCTCGGCTTTGCTCCGGGTTCCCTCGGGGAAGATGAATACAGAGTTTCCCTGCTCAAGAAGAGAAACGCCGTCGCGGATCATCTGGATGCCTTCCCGCATGTTGTCGCGGTCAAAGAAAAGGCAGCCGATGAATTTGCACCAAGTACTGAACAGCGGAACTTTGGCGAGAGAACTTTTTGCGACAAATCCGGTTCGGCCCTTCGTATAAGGGTGAACGAGAACGATGTCAAAAATGCTGCGGTGATTTGCCACATAAAGAACAGCCTGATCTTCAGGAATGTGTTCGAGTCCGCGCACGGTTACTTTTGCACCGGCGAAAAACCCGATGACACGGAAAATCCAGCGGATCATCGCGTTGGCGATCCGGCCGCATGTTTCCGGATTCTTTTTCCGGATCAGCATCAGAACCAGAAGAACCGGGAGCGTCAGTAACAGGTATAGTATCGCTATGATTACCAGAAGTATTGTACGAAGCATAAGCTTTTCCTTTCTGAATATGTGGTTGATTTATTATT
Organism: uncultured Eubacterium sp.; assembly: GCA_964601425.1. GTDB lineage: Bacteria > Bacillota > Clostridia > Lachnospirales > Lachnospiraceae > CADBRN01. The sequence goes on from CAZRNI010000233.1 coordinate 3,927, forward strand.
AATTATAAGAAAGTAACGGATGCTTTTCAAGGAGGAAACAATGCAGCTCAGATCGATGGCGAAAATCAATCTCGCCCTGGATATCACGGGAAAACGAGCGGATGGCTATCACGATGTCCGTATGATCATGCAGTCAATCTGTCTGTATGATGAGATTGAGATGGAACGGACAGATACTCCCGGCGTCCGCATGCAGACCAATGTTTCATTTCTTCCGACAGACCGGCGGAACCTTGCAGTCCGTGCTGCTGACTTATTGCTGAAAGCATTTGACATACCAGAAGGTGTCGGGATAAAATTGAATAAGAGAATTCCTGTTGCGGCAGGCAGTGCCGGCGGCAGTTCT
>CAZRNI010000234.1:0-4270 GCA_964601425.1 uncultured Eubacterium sp.
TTTCCCGGCAAAATAAAAACCGAACGGAGCGATCCCATGTACAAACTGAATAGCGAGACTGTAAAAAGCTCCTGTTCAGGATGCAGACCCGATAAAAGAATCTGCTGATCCGGAACAGGAGCTTTTTACTTTCAACATTTTTCACCTGTATATATATATTGCCTTCACAAAGTTTCAGGCTGTTGTCCATCATGTGCTTTCCATGCACACTCTGTAATACGCATATCTGTGAACACGGCTTTGAAACTGGAATTCTCTGGGCTGCAGGCATAAATTCCAAAACGAATCTTTTCGGCGCCTTCCCACATATGACAGATTCTCATCTGCGTAAATTCTATACCGTCCGGAGAACACTCTATACAATAGTCATCTTCTCTGCGGCTGAACCGGTACCACATGACTTTGACATCTGCCGGAATGGCGGTTGTCGCCCAGTCGGAATAACCATGATTGGTAACGACAGACCCGAGATGCTGAAAAGATTCATTTTCGTATTCCACAGAGCTTTTCAGCCAGTTTTCAGAGTCAAGATACATGACAATGCCACATTGATCAAAACGATGATGACTCTCTGTAAAGTCAGTTTTTACAATAAACGAGAAATACTTTTCTTCCGTTTCCATCTGTAATACCGGGGCATTGTCATTGCGAAAATGATAGTACGTTCTTTGCCAGAGATCTGTATGTGGAATTGTTTCAATTTCGATCCTGTCTTCACAAACTGAATAGTTAAGCGGTTCTCTTATCCAATCCATTTCTTTAATATTCATACGCCCTCCAAGTGTCCCAATTTTTTATGACCGGCCAGATCCACAGGAATGATTCTCCCGGATTACGACATGAATGGTATCCCCATCTATTTTATTAAGTTCGCTCCGGATACGTTTTAATACACCGATGATATAACAGATGCTGCCATCGGTATTTCTGACACCCATATTTACGATGCTTCCATCATATGGAATTCCATCAAATTCAGCGTGAACCTTTACTCTGCCTTTCCCAAATTCCTTTTTGATATCCCAGGGGAAGATTACATAGGCACCGCTGCCATCCGGATCCTCATGAAGTATCGCATCATATTCATACTTTTCCAGCATCTTTATCCATCCCTTCAAAATCATAACCCAATCATATCTTTATATTACTTAACTCTATAGTGACAGGTACCAATGGGCCACTAGTTTCACCCGTTCCGGTACCGACACCGAAATTCTGCGGGTGTACAGTCCGCGTAACGCTTGAATATACGGTAAAAATACTGCAAATCATCATATCCGCACTGTGCCGCAACATCCTTTATCTCATCATCTTCATAAATGAGAAGCCGCTCTGCCTCTCCCATACGTTTACTGATAATATATTCATTTATGGTATATCCGGTTACTGCCTTAAACTGCCTGCTCAGGTTTCCTTCACTCGTATAAAACAATTCTGCCAAATTCCTGATTCGCAGCCTTTCCCGGTAATGCGCGTCCAGATAGTTAATTGTTTCCGAAATGAGTTCCTTCTTTCCTCTCGGTCTGTGTTCGAGACGCGGTACATAAGCCTTTACTCTGTTTTTGATTATGTTCAGTGTCATCTCCAGGAGTGTACTGCATATTTCGCCCTGATCACTTTCATTATAATGAAGCATCATGTACCGGAACGCAGCCTCCAGCAAATCGTACGCTTCTCCACAGTTAATAACCGGATCCATATAATCCGGCAATATATTATTCTCTGCCAGCCCTTCTCTGTGGATCCCCCCGATTTCAATACAGATCTGTTCCAGCGGTTCGTGCGGGTCAGACTTTTCAGCGTGCTGAAGGCCTGCATTTTTGGCAACGAGAACCCCCTTGCGGATGTTACATTAGAAACATTTGAAAAGCCGGAGCCCACACCCGACGGAATTGTTGTAAAAAATGTACGTTCCGGTATCTGCGGAACGGATCTGCATGCTTACCAGATCGACGGACCTGAAGTTGGCATTTACCTGGGAAATCAATTCGGTCATGAGATGTCCGGTATTGTCTATGAAGTCGGTGCAAACGTTACAGATTTTCAGGCGGGTGACCGTGTATTTGTCAATCCGGTAACATTCCGTGCACCGACAGAGGATATGAGCGTTTTGATGAGCTGTGATATGGCAGGTGCATTTTCCGAGTATATCCGTGTCAATGCACCAAAGCCCGAATACAACATCTTTAAACTCAGTGATGATCTTTCCTGGGACATTGCCGCACTCACAGAGCCGGTCAGCGTAGCGCTGAACGGAATCCTGAAATGCAACCCAAAACCCGGGGACAAGGTCATTATCTACGGAGGGGGCATCATCGGACTTTGTGCGCTTGCATGCTTCAAATGCCTGGGAATATCCGATGTCATTGTTACCGCGCGAAATTCCTACCGCTGTGCAAAAGTGCAGGAAATGGGCGGCATTCTCTGTGACACAACCAGAACAACCGTCCCTGATTTTGCAAAATCCTGCTGGGGTATCTATCGTATTTAGATCTAGTTCATTTGTATCTGCAATTCTGCAGAAAGATAAGTACACATCATCTGCCTCAGAAGTCCTGCATACATTTGTCACATCACAAACATTGGCGAAATAATGCAGCATCAGGTCCGCAATATGGCGGGATATTCCTATTTCCCGGCATTCCTTTTATGTTTTAAATTGCGCAGCTGCGGTATTATATACTCAACAAAAAACAAAACACCTCACACCTGAAAGGAGAAATAAAAATGGCAGCAATCATCACAGTTTTCGTTATCGCAACAGCAGTCGCAGCACACTTCGCAGACAACAACAAGGCAGCTGAAGAATTCGTATACGACATGAGATAAGCAGATCGATCCCGGCAAAATAAAAACCGAAAGGAGCGATCCCATGTACAAACTGAATATCGGCTGTAAAAAGCTCCTGTTCAGGATGCAGACCCGATAAAAGAATCTGCCGATCCGGAACAGGAGCTTTTTTACTCTTTCTGCGCATATGAATCATATTTTACCTGACCACTGATACGCTATCCTTGGCGAGCCGTCTTCAACATAAATCCTGCCACATTTTATAAAGTCGTTTTTTTCAGCTGCCTCTTCATGATTGTATTATTATCATGCGTATCTATTCTAATATTTGCAGAAATACCTCTGCAATAATCCGCAGCACATTGAAACAGGCCGTGTACCTTCCCATCGCCGGCTAACCTGTGTATTGTTACATAGGTCTCTTCATTCAGCCATTTTCCATCCTCAATAACCTGATATGTTGGTTCCTCTCCGAAGAACAGCGCAAACACACCGTGTATACCCGTTTCATCGTATATAACCATACACCTTTTTTCCCGGATATCAGATTGATCAATTCCTGACCAGGATAGGAATAGCCCCATTGACTTGGATTTCCTGATTGAATCATGCTGTCCTGTGCATATCTGTATATCTGCATTATTTTAGAAAAATCACCAGGCTCCGCATTTCTTACTTTCAGCATTTTTCTCACCTGTATATTTATCGGCTTCGTTCCTTTAATATATCCCAGATTTGGTCTGTCCTTCACTGGATCACATGGATAGTCCAGGTGTGTTCTCCGATTTTCTGCATATTTAAATCCACCTTCCACATCCAGTATCTTTGCCTTAATTCCTGTCAGCTCGCCATTCTTCTATCGTCAGGCAGTTTACATGACCCGTACGTTTCTCATTCATCAGAGGAACATCCAGATCTTTTGTTGTACATTGATAACGGAATCCACATTTCTCCTGAACACGTTTTGATTTGTAATTTCCATCATAATAGCCGCACCACACCTTCCTCATAGCAATTTCATCAAAAGCATGGTGGAGAATTGCATTTACTGCTTCTGGTATGATTCCCCGTCCCCAAAATGGTTTCCCGAGCCAATAGCCGAGTTCACATTCATCATCCCGGTCAGTCATGTCTGTGCTGCCATTCAGTTTTAACTCGATGGCACCAATCGCCTTATTATCTGTTTTCAGGCAGACTGCGTATGCCTCCCGTCCATTAAAAACATTTTTTATGATTTCCTTACTTTCCTCAATGCTCTGATGCGGCGGCCAACCTGCAATCGGTCCGACATCCGGGTCTTTAGCATATTCATATAAACTCTCGGCATCACTTTCTTCCCAGCGGCGAAGAATCAGCCTTTCCGTTTCTAACATGAAATCACCCCTGATCTACTTCAGCGTTACTTTCCTTCCCAGAACCTACTTCGTGAAGAATTTCTTCTAGGCTTTCTGTATCTTAATGTTTGAGCTCGACTGTCAGA
>CAZRNI010000235.1:0-4268 GCA_964601425.1 uncultured Eubacterium sp.
GACCGCCCCGACATCACCACTTTCACCGCACATGGCAATACATGCTATAAGGAGAGTCGCTGATACTGCTCATTGATATCGGGAATACCAGCATTGTTCTCGGCGGCATGCAGGAAGATAAGCTTTTGTTTACCGGACGCATAGCGACGCACGGAGAAGATCTGCGTGAAGACCTGAAAACATTTTTAGAGATAAATCATGCTGCACCGGAGAATACCTCCGGTGCAGTGCTGACTTCGGTGGTTCCCAAAGCGATCGAACAGGTTCTGGAAGCGCTGCGGCAGTACGGCATCGCAGATACAATGGTGATCAACTGTCATACGGATACGGGTCTCACGCTGGAAGTGGATCATCCGGAGACGGTCGGAACGGATATGATCGTCGGTGCGGCAGCAGCAGTCAGCCGGTGCGGTGTACCTGTGATTATGATTGATATGGGGACGGCCACGACATTTTCCTATGTCGACGCGCAGAAGCGGTACCAGGGGCATATTATCATGCCCGGGATCAGCGTATCGCTCGATGCCCTGCTCGACAGGACGGCGCAGCTGCCGCCGATCGAGCTGGAGATCCCGCCGCATATCATCGGCAAAAACACACCGGATGCCATGAAGAGCGGTATCATGTTCGGAAATGCCGCGATGGTCGACGGCATTCTGGACCGGATCATTGAGACGTACGGTCTTTCGGAGGAAGAAGTCGGAATAATTGCAACCGGCGGTCTGAGTTCGTTTGTCATGCAGCTCTGCAGGCATGAGGTGATTGTAGATGATGATCTGCTTCTGAAGGGACTGTACGAGATCTGGCAGAGGAATCATTAAATAACTGCGAAAACGGGACGCGGTTCGAGAAAGAAAATGGCCGGCCGGTGTCATAACAGAATATTATAAGATTAGCAGAAGGCTGCTGCCGTCAGATATGAAAATGTCTGCGGCAGCGGCCTTTTTTCATTTTTTTTGATAACCCGCTCTCAAAACACCGTATGACCGGATGGGTTGACCGCGGTGTTGAAATGGTATAATATCATAAAGCATAGTAATCCGATATGAAATATAAGACATAAACAATAAGACAAAGGACAGGAAAAATGACGCTGCAGCAGATTCACTATGCACTGACAATCGAGGAATGCGGATCCATGAATAAGGCTTCCGAAAAACTGTTCATTGTTCAGCCGACGCTGACAAACGCGATGCAGGAACTGGAGCATGAGGTCGGATTTTCAATTTTTCTGCGTTCTCACAGAGGCGTGATCCCGACACCGGAAGGGGCAGAATTTCTGGAAGATATCCGGAACCTTTACCGGCACTATCAGATGATTCTGCAAAAATATAAGGGAGAAGGAAATTTCAAACGGAAATTCGGCGTGTCGACGCAGCATTATTCCTTTGCGGTGAAGGCTTTTGTCGAGATGGCAAAAAAATATGACATGAAGCAGTTTGATTTTTCAATCCGTGAGACCCAGACCCAGAAGGTACTGACCGATGTCGGAAGCCTGAAGAGTGAGGTCGGCATCCTGTACATGAGCACCGGAAATGAGCGAATGCTGCGCAAACTTATGGCTGAGCAGAATGTTGTATTTCATCCCCTTGTCCAGAGCCGCGCTTACGTCTATCTCTGGGGGCGGCATCCGCTGGCGGGGGAACCTTCGATCAGCATGGAACAGCTTGAAAAATTCCCCTGTCTGTCCTTTGAGCAGGAGGGAGAAGATCTGTTTCTCGCGGAAGAAATTCTCAGTGAGAACCGGTATCCGCAGACCATTAAGGTAAATGACCGGTCAACGATGCTCAATTTAATGGTCGGACTGAACGGATATACGCTCTGTTCCGGCATCATTTCAAATGATCTGAACGGGGACGGATTCGTTGTCGTACCGTTCCGGGAAGATACAGAAAACCAGAACAGCAGTATGGAAATCGGATACATCACGAAGAAAAACAGTGTTCTGAGCCGGATGGCCGAGGAGTACATAGAGGAACTGAAGAAATATTTCGGAACATGCAATTTACGGGAAAAAGATAATTAAGGGAGGAACGAACACATGAGAAAAAGATGGATTCAATCAGCAGCGGCAGTTTTACTGAGTATATCACTTGCCGGATGCGGCGCAGCCGGAAGCAGTTCCGGTTCTGCTTCGCAGAGCAGCAGTGCTGCTTCAGAAGCTGCTTCTGAAGACGCCGGCAGCGGGGAGACCATTGAACTGACAAATGTTTCCTATGATCCGACACGTGAACTTTATGCGGCCTACAATAAATTGTTTCAGGAACACTATGAAGCCGAACACGGACAGAAGGTCGAGGTGACGCAGTCACACGGCGGTTCCGGCAAGCAGGCACTTGAGGTGGCGAACGGTCTTGAAGCGGATGTCGTGACACTGGCGCTGGAGGGAGATGTGCAGGTCGTGGCGGATGCAGGTCTGATTGATGATGGATTTACGTCTGAATTTGATCTGGACAGCTCTCCGTATACGTCAACCATCGTATTCCTGGTGCGTGCCGGCAATCCGAAGGAAATCTACGACTGGAATGATCTGGTGCGGGATGACGTCGGCATCATCACTCCCAATCCAAAGACATCCGGCGGGGCAATGTGGAATTACCTTGCGGCATGGTATTACTTTGAGTCTCAGGGCCAGAGTGAGGAGGAAGTGCTCGCCTCGATTCAGAAGCTCTACAGCAATGTCGAAGTGCTCGATTCAGGCGCACGCGGCGCGACGACTTCCTTTGTCGAGAACCAGCAGGGCGATGTGCTGCTTGCATGGGAAAATGAGGCATTTCTGTCTCTGAAGGAATATCCGGGCGAATACGAGATCGTAGTACCTTCTGTGTCCATTCTCTGCCAGCCAACGGTTGCCGTCGTGGATGAAGTGGCAAGAAAACATGGTACGGAAGAAGCAGCGGCGGAGTATCTGGAGTATCTCTACTCCGATGAAGCACAGGAGATAGAAGCGCAGAATTTCTATCGTCCGGGCACGGCGTCTGTCTATGACGAATATGTATTTACGGCAGATTCCAACACGATCACAGAGATACCGGCTGACGGAAAATGGATCAATGATAATATCACGTTGACCGACATCAGTCATTTTGGAGGATGGACCGAGGCAAGGGCAAAGCACTTTGCAGACGGGGCATATTTCGATCAGATTTACGAACAGTAACTTACAGCCGGGATCGTCAGAACGGTCCCGGCTGAACGGGAGATGATGGCATGAAAAAGAAAAGCATTATACCGGGATTCGGGTTGTCATTCGGTCTGACGATATCAATCTTATCGGTCGTTGTACTGATTCCGCTCTGCTCACTGGTGATTTTCACGGCGGAACTGTCTCCGTCTGAATTTCTGTATACCATTACGAGACCGCGTATTCTCTCCGGTTATTACGTCAGTATCACAACCGCATTAGCCGCTTCAGCTGTAAACGTTGTGACGGGACTGATTCTGGCCTGGGTTCTGGTCCGCTATGATTTTCCCGGAAAACGCTTTCTGGACGGGATCATCGAACTGCCGTTCGCACTCCCGACTGCGGTGGCCGGCATCGCACTCACACATATGACCACGACGAACGGCTGGGTGGGAAAACTGTTTTATGACCTGTTCGGCGTTAAGATTGCCTACACCCGCACGGGAATTACCATTGCGCTGATCTTCATCGGGATCCCGTTTGTGGTGCGCGCTGTCCAGCCGGTGCTGGAGAAGATTGATCTCCAGTACGAAGAAGCCGCCGTGATTCTGGGCGCGGACAGAAGAATGATTTTCTTCAAAGTCATTTTCCCGGAGATTCTGCCGGCGCTGATCTCGGGGTTTACCCTCGCGTTTGCGCGGTGCATCGGTGAGTACGGAAGTGTTGTCTTTATTGCAGGAAACACACCTTATGAGACGGAGATCGCTCCGCTGCTCATTATGTCAGAACTGCAGGAATATGATTATGCAGCGGCAACTTCAATTGCGCTGGTTATGCTGGCGATCGCATTCGTGATCCTGTCTGTCAATGCAGTTCTGCAGGGCATGGTGGCGAAGCGTGTCAGCAATATGGCATGAGAAAACATTTCGGGTAAGAGGAGAAGCAGAATGGAAATCAGAAAAAACAGAGGGGCATTGAAATGGACCCTGATTATCCTGTGCTTTGTGTTTCTGACTGTGTTTCTGCTGCTGCCGCTGTTTTACATTATCACAACGGCACTGCGGCAGGGAGTGGCAGCATATGTAAATGCGGTGCGGGATGAATATGCCGTCAAAGCCGTGCTGCTCACCGTCCGGGCGACGAT
>CAZRNI010000236.1:0-4260 GCA_964601425.1 uncultured Eubacterium sp.
CAGGAAAAACTTTTTGTTTTTTCAATTGTCTACTTGACGGGTCGCACACCATTTTTCTCTTTTTTTGGAATTTTTGCTTTTTGCCTTGATATCAATATGATATACTGAACGATGTTGAAAGGAAGAATCGTATGGGAAAAATTTATTATATCATGGGAAAGAGTGCTACGGGAAAAGATCATATATACCGTGCACTTTTGAAAGACGAGACGCTCGGACTTGCGCCGCTGATCCTTTTTACCACCCGCCCGATGCGCCGGGGAGAGACGGACGGAAGAGAATATCATTTCATTGATATCACTTTTCTCGAAAAAATGCGTGCACAGGGATGCGTGATTGAGGAGCGTGTTTATCAGACGGTCTGCGGACCTTGGCATTATGCGACAATTGATGACGGCAGCGTGGATCTTGCCGCCCGCAGTTATCTCTCGATCGGAACCCTGGAATCATTTGTCAGGCTGCGGCATTATTATGGAAGGAACCGGGTCGTTCCGCTTTATATCGAGACCGACGACGGCCTGCGGCTCGCACATGCGCTGCAGCGTGAGCGCAAGCAGAAGGAACCGAATTATCCGGAACTATGCAGGCGTTATCTCGCAGACTGTGATGATTTTTCGGAGGAAAAAATTGCCGGCGCCGGGATCAAAAAACGAATCATGAACAATGATACACTGGAAGCGTGTATTCGGCGTGTGAAGGAAGAAATACAGCAGCAGGAAAGAGGTAGCGCCTTATGATGGATATTACCTATGATTATTACCGGATTTTTTATTATGTTGCAAAATATAAGAGCTTTACACGGGCGGCATCTATTTTGATGCACAGCCAGCCCAACATCACCCGCTCCATGAATAATCTGGAGCGGCAGCTCGGCTGCCGTCTGTTTGTCCGTTCAAACCGCGGCGTACGTCTGACGGCGGACGGAGAAAGTCTCTATAAGCATGTTACTGTCGCGTTTGAGCAGCTGCAGACAGCGGAGCGGGAACTGGAAAATGCGGCCAATCTGCGCAGCGGTTCCGTGACGATCAGCGCAACGGAGACAGCGCTTCATGGCATTCTGCTGCCGGTTCTGCGGGAATATCATGCAAAATATCCGGATGTTCATCTGCGGATTCAAAATCAGAAGACCCACAGCGCAGTCGAAGCTGTGCGCAACCGCCTGGCTGATCTGGCTGTTGTGACAACGCCTACACAGATCAGCAAGCCGCTTGCGGAGACAAAGCTGCTGGATTTTCACGAGGTGCTGGTGTGCGGCGCAAACTGCGGGGATCTGCCCGATAAACCGCGGCATCTCTCGGAAATCAAAGACTATCCCATGGTCAGTCTCGGCCGTGATTCGATGACCTTCCAGTTTTATAATGATTTCTTCTTCCGGTACGGACTGGAATATACCGTAGACGTAGAAGCGGCGACAGCCGATCAGCTGCTTCCGCTGATCACAAATGATCTGGGCATCGGATTTGTGCCGGAGAGTCTGATAGAAGGCCGTAATCTGACGGATCAGGTATTCCGGATCCCGCTGATCGAGGAAGTTCCGGTCCGCTCGATCTGCCTGATCGAATATGCCGGCAGCGCGCTGGACAGCGCGGCGGCGCGCCTCAAAGAGATGCTGGTGCAGGCTGCCGGAAAGTAAATCACGATCCCGTATAGACAAAACTTTATAAATATTTTATAATTTATACTGTTTTTTTCTTACCTATATTATATGGAACCATCCAACAGGAGGAAGATCAATGCTTGAGAAACTATTTAAACTGAAAGAGCACAATACTGATGTGCGCACAGAGGTGGTTGCAGGTCTGACCACATTTCTGGCCATGGCCTATATCCTTGCAGTCAACCCGAATATCCTGGGCACTGTAATGGACCGCAGCGGCGTATTCGTCGCGACAGCAATCGCGTCTGCGTTTGCCACGCTGTTTATGGCGCTTGTCGCAAATTATCCGATCGCGCTTTCCGCAGGTCTGGGTCTGAATGCATATTTTGCATATACGGTATGCCTCGGTGAGCTGGCGGATGTTCCGAATCCGTTTACAATCGCGCTGACTGCTGTCCTTGTAGAAGGTATTATCTTTATTATTCTTTCTGCGTTTAAGGCACGTGAGGCGATCATTAACGGTATTCCGACCAACCTGAAAAACGGCATTACCGTCGGTATCGGCCTTTTCGTCGCATATATTGGTCTGCGCGGTGCCAACATTCTGACCTTTACAGGCGAAGGCAGTGACATGGTCATCGGTATCGGCGATTTCGGAAGCGCCGAGATGGCACTTGCCCTGATCGGTTTTCTGATTATCTGTGTGCTGGTTCACTACAATGTCAAGGGAGCGATCCTGATCGGCATCCTCGCCACCTGGGTTCTTGGCATGATCGCACAGGCTGTCGGCTGGTATGTAGTTAACCCGGACGCAGGTGTGTTCAGTGTTTTCCCGGATTTCTCACAGGGACTGCAGCTTGGCGGCATTTCCAACACTGCATTCAAATTTAATTTCGGATGGGCTGCAACACATATCATCCAGTTTATTGCAATTGTATTCTCATTCCTGTACGTCGACCTGTTTGATACGATCGGAACCGTTATCGGCGTAGCAGATAAGGCAAATCTGCTTGATGAGGACGGCAAGATGCCGCGTGTCGGCAAAGTCCTGATGGCGGATGCTGTCGGAACAACACTGGGCGCATGCCTCGGAACTTCCACCATCACCAGCTTTGTTGAGTCCAGTGCTGGCGTTGCAGAAGGCGGCAAGACAGGTCTTACTTCCTTTACAACGGGCTGCATGTTCGTAGTCGCACTGTTGCTTTCTCCGATTTTCCTGGCAATCCCGTCCTTCGCGACGGCACCGGCACTTCTGTATGTCGGTCTGCTGATGTCCAGCAGCGTCAAGAAGATCAGCTTCGACGGAGATATTGCAGATACCGTCGGCGCGTTCCTTGCAATGGTAATGATGCCGCTGGCATATTCCATCGCAACCGGCATTATGTTTGCAATCCTTTCCTGGGTTATCCTGAAGGTCTGCACGAAGAAGGCAAAAGATGTCAGCCCGGCTAGGTGGGTTATCTTTGTACTGTTCCTGCTGCGAATTGTGGCACTGATCGCGAACTTCCAGTAAGAGGAAGAGGGGTAACGGCGTATGAAGAAAACGGTAATATTTGATATCGGAAATGTTCTGATCCGTTTCCGCTGGATCGATTTTATTCATGAATTGTTTGATGATGAAGAGACGATCCGCGGCGTGGAAGACGCCATGTGGATGAGCGGGCTCTGGAATGAGCTGGACCGCGGCGTGGTCAGCGAGGAGATGATTTTGCAGGATATTGTTTCCCGGCGGCCGGAGTATGCGGCGGAGATTCAGAAGACTTTTGACAATGTCGGCAAAGCGATTGCCCGCGTGGACTATGCGATTCCGTGGATCCGTTCTATTAAGGCGGCGGGGCATCAGGTGCTGTTTCTGTCAAATTATTCCGGTCTCGTACGCCGCGCCAATGAGGATGCGCTGGATTTTCTCCCGCTGATGGACGGCGGAATCTTTTCCTATGAAGTGGGAATGGTGAAACCGGATCCGAACATCTATCAGAAGCTGGTGGACGACTATCAGCTGGATCCGCACAACTGCCTGTTTATTGATGATAATAAGGCAAATGTCAGGGCGGCCAATGCGCTCGGCATTCCGGCGGTCCGGTTTAAGGATTATGAGCAGGGACATGCGGCGGTCGAGGCATTTCTGAAGAATGAGACTGCACCGTTCCGGCCGATGCGCCGCATCCGGCAGCAGCTTTCGAAGGAGGAATGCATCTCGATTCTGAACCGCGCTTCCGACGGTGTTCTGGCTTTGAATGGAGACGCCGGCTATAATTATGCGGTGCCGCTGAATTTTGCATACAAAGACGGATGCATTCATTTCCACTGTGCAAAAAAGGGTCATAAGATCGATGCGATCCGGCGTAATCCGCGCGTCTCGTTCTGTGTTGTGGATGCCAATGATGTGGATGCAGAAGGAATGGCAACGGATTACCGCAGCGTGATTTTGTTCGGCTATGCACGCATCCTGGAGGATCCCGAAGAAATACGGGCGTCGGCCCGCCTGATCGGTGAGAAGTATTCTTCTGCATACCGCAGTGCCTATGAGACTGAAATTGACCGTGAATTTCCGGCGCTGGCCTGCGTGGAAATCCGGATCGAGCATATCACCGGTAAAGAAGGAAAAGCCCGGAAGATCGAGGACGAGCTGACCTATCCCGGCCAGATCAAGGTCCACGTGC
>CAZRNI010000237.1:0-2585 GCA_964601425.1 uncultured Eubacterium sp.
CTGCATCTTCTGCTCTTTGCTCATAGCTTTATCTCTCCTTGCATTGATAAAAGTCAACTTGTATCTGCTTACAAAAATGTACGATCATCTGATCCATCATACATTTTGCACATCTTCTGTTAGTTTATACTGTTTTTCTGAAACATTCAACTGCCGATTGCAGTTTTTCGCAGTCTTTTTTTACAGACGCGCAACGCCGCTCTTTCTTGCTGCTTCTGCAACCGCTTTGGAAACTGCCGGGCATACGCGTTCATCAAATGCTGCCGGGATGATGTAGTCAGCGCTCAGATCCTCATCGGATACGAGATCTGCCAGTGCATGTGCAGCTGCGATCTTCATCTCTTCGTTGATATCGCTTGCACGTACGTCAAATGTTCCGCGGAAGATGCCCGGGAATGCCAGAACGTTGTTGATCTGGTTCGGGAAGTCGCTGCGGCCGGTTGCAATGACTGCTGCACCCGCTGCCTTTGCCTCATCCGGGAAGATCTCCGGTGTCGGATTTGCGCATGCAAACACGATCGGATCCTTTGCCATAGAGCGGATCATATCCTGTGTTACCAGACCCGGTGCGCTGACGCCGATAAATACATCTGCGCCGACCATTGCATCTGCGAGAGATCCCTGGCAGTTTTCCGGATTGGTGATCTCAGCCATTTCTTCCTTAATGCTGTTCATACCTTCCTTGCGGCCTTTGTAGATCGCACCGCGGCGGTCACAGATCGTGAGGTTCTTGACGCCTGCCGAAATCAGCAGTTTGGAGATAGCAATTGCTGCTGATCCTGCACCGCTTACAGCAACTTTGATCTCGTCAATCTTCTTGTTGACGATCTTCAGCGCGTTGGTAAGACCCGCGAGAGAAATAACAGCTGTTCCGTGCTGATCATCGTGGAAAATCGGAATATCACATTTCTCTTTCAGCTTTTTCTCAATCTCGAAGCAGCGCGGTGCAGCAATGTCCTCGAGGTTGATGACGCCTAAGCTACCGCTGATGAGGTAAACGTTATTAACGAATTCATCAACATCTTTAGTCTTGACGCACAGCGGGAATGCATCTACGCCGCCAAAGGATTTGAACAGGACACATTTGCCCTCCATAACCGGCATGCCGGCTTCCGGACCGATATCGCCAAGTCCGAGAACTGCGGAACCGTCTGTGACAACCAGGCACATATTCGCGCGGCGTGTCAGGTCGTAGCTCTTGTTGATGTCTTTCTGGATCTCCAGACACGGCTGTGCAACACCCGGTGTGTAGGCGAGGGAGAGGTCATCTTTGGATTTGACCGGTACAGTCGCGATGACTTCGATTTTACCCTTCCATTCTGCGTGAAGTCTGAGTGATTCTTTTGCGTAATCCATGTTTTTCTCCTTAAATTTTATTTTTTATTTTACTTATTTCAGTTTCGGAAGTGTTGAACCGCCGTATGGCATAACGATGACCGAAGCATCAGCACCAAGCTCTGCTGCAGCTGCGTCATAGGCTTCCTGCACAGTCGCAAACGGGGTCATAAAGATCGAGCGTACGAAATCCGGATCCATGTCAGACACCATAAAGATCTTTGCGCGCGTCATAACCTGCGCAACCGCTGCCGCCTTGTGGCCGCCAAGTGCAAACTTTGCTGCAAGCCGGTCGATGATATCCTGCGGGCAGCTTGCCTCGCGGAACCACGCGTCAAATACCGGATTGCCGAGTCCCTCTTTACAGGATCCGACAAGAATGATAATTCCGTCATCCCGGACAGCGTGCTTGGAGTTGTCCAGTGCTTTCTGGGTCTGATAGAGATTCAGATCCTTCGGCGCACCGCCCTGCGATACAATGACGATATCAGCCTGTTTCGGGATATACTTTGTATAGAGTTTGTCAAGATACTCGCAGCCGACGCGGTGTGCTTTGGTCAGATCACCGGCAACCGCTTTGACAATCTTCTTGTGCTCATTGAGCACAACATTGAGAATAAAATCTACACCAACCATATCAACTGCTTCTTCGATATCCAGACGAACCGGGTTGGTTTCGATGTTTCCGGCATGTGCGCCGGCCTCTACCATACGACTGTGATTTGCCTGAATTGCGTTCCAGGTTGAGACACCCGGCATAATTGCTTTGGCGCCGCCTGAGTAACCGGCAAAGTAATGATATTCGATGTTTCCGAGGCAGATTCTGCGGTCCGCCTCTATGACCTCGCGCACAATGTCTACCGGTGTG
The DNA here is from genome assembly GCA_964601425.1 of uncultured Eubacterium sp. Lineage (GTDB taxonomy): Bacteria > Bacillota > Clostridia > Lachnospirales > Lachnospiraceae > CADBRN01. The sequence continues at coordinate 2,204 of CAZRNI010000237.1, forward strand.
CCGCGGGACGTCTCACCCACATGAACAACATCTTCCGCATCTCCGTCGATGCAGCGGATCTCGTTAAACGCACGCTCACCGGCCAGATGAATCATTTCTTCTTCCGTGTGCTTTCTGTGACTTCCGAGGGCAAACATCAATGTCAGATCTTCCGGCTTGCAGCCTGCTGCATACAGCTCATCGAGCAGTGCCGGCATAACCGTATAGGTGGGCATCGGACGTGTGATGTCGCTGGTGATCATCACAATCTTCTCGCCCGGTTTTACGATATCCTTCAGCCGCGGAGAACCGATCGGATCCGCAAGTGCACGTCTGACCTCTTCCTCCCCCATCAGATCGTATTCTACTGGATTGGGGGTCAGAACATCCAGTACATTATTGT
>CAZRNI010000237.1:2595-3956 GCA_964601425.1 uncultured Eubacterium sp.
TCCCAGACCGAGTCCAAGCGCCAGTTTCATGTGGAAGCTCCATTCTGCTTTTCAGTATGAGCTCATTCAACAATTCATTGCAGGCACGCTTTCGCTACTTTCGACTCGCAGCGGTACATAAGCTTCACAAGACAGGTCTTGTTCAGCAAGTACCGGCGGTCTCAAAGTACCTGCAATTGAATCTGTTGAATTCGCTCACATAAATAATCATCAACAGCTGTACTATTTTATTTGTCCGCGATCGGGATCTGTGATCCGTGACGCAGCGCCTTGACAACCGGAAGTTCTTCACCTGTCAGGAAGCGGATCAGTGCGCCGCCGCCGGTGCAGATGTAGGAAATCTTGTCGGTCTTGCCGTATTTTGTGGTTGCAGTGATGCTGTCGCCGCCGCCGACGACTGTGAATGCCTCTGTGTCACCGAGTGCATCCCAGACCATCTTTGTGCCGAGCTCTGTCAGTTCTGCCTCAAAGATACCCATCGGGCCGTTGACAAAGACTGTCTTTGATTCAAGGATGTATTTCTGATACATCTTTGCAGTCTCTTCGCCGATATCAGTTGATCCGATCTCCGCCGGAATTTCGCCGATCTTCGCCTCTTTGCGGACATCTCCTTCTGTCCATGCCAGATCAACCGGCAGAACAATTTTATCGGCGTATTTTTCCAGAAGAACTTTTGCCTTCTCAAAGAACTCTTCATAGTTGGACTTCACGATGAAGTCATAGCTGCCCTGTCCGATCTGCTCACCTTTTGCGATCAGCAGAATGTTTGCAACAACGCCGCCTGCCAGAATATGGTCGGCAGCACCTGCTGAGAGAACAGATTCCATCATAAGAAATGCATCAGCAATTTTTGCGCCGCCCAGAACGAAGGTGCACGGGCGCGCCGGAGCTTCCATGAGTTCGGAAAGCACAACGTATTCCTTTTCGAACAGACGTCCCATCATAGACGGCAGAACCTGCTCAAAACCGGAAAGCGTCGGCTGATCTCTGTGCGCAGCGGCAAATGCATCATTCAGATACAGATCGCCGAGCGGTGCAAGCTTACGTACCACGATGGTCTTTGTCATCTCTTCATGTGTCAGGCGCAGTTTCTTTTCAAAGAGCGTCTGCTCTTCAGACATAAACCGGACGTTATCCAGAAGAAGGATTTCTCCATCCTTCAGTGATTTGATTTTATCAATTGCAGCCGGTCCGCAGACATCCGGGATAAACTGCACTTCTTTTCCGAGCAGCTCGGAAAGAACCTTGCTGTGCGGCTCTGTTGTATAGAAATTTTGATATTCTATATCACTGCCCTGATGCGCCATCAGAACAACCTTTGCACCCTTATCGGAAAGCTCACGGCTCGTCGCTACACCAGC
>CAZRNI010000237.1:3966-4228 GCA_964601425.1 uncultured Eubacterium sp.
ATTACGAGTCGTGCTTTTCAGTGTACCTGTTTCCATGTCAACCGGCTGGTTGATATCAATCCTGCAGAGGACAGTTTTTCCGCTTACATTTACTTCATCCAGCGTACGGATTCCAAATTTCATAATGCTTTCATCTCCTTTTAACAGCCTGCGTGGCAATTTCAATACCGGTACAGCGCAGCTCTTATTAAGATGTGAAAAGAGGCTGCAGCGCAAACGCGACAGCCTCTCCATGATACAGACAAATACACTCCACCAGCAG
>CAZRNI010000238.1:0-4221 GCA_964601425.1 uncultured Eubacterium sp.
AATCACCCGGCAGGACATGGAGTATTTTCTTTCGATGAGCGGCACGGACATGGGGAACATCACCCAGGAACTGGAAAAGCTGTTTTCCTATACACTCGGCCGCGATGTGATTACGCGCGCGGATATCGATGCAGTATGCACACGTCAGATAACCAACCGGATTTTTGACATGGTCCGTGCCGTGGGTGCCCACAATCAGCGCAGAGCGCTGGAACTTTATGAGGATCTGCTCTCGCTGAAAGAGCAGCCGATGCGGATTCTTTATCTGCTCGCACGTGAATTCAACGTGATCTACCAGGTGAAATGTCTGAGTGAAGCGGGACAGAATCAGAAGGAGATCGCGGCGAAAGCCGGTGTTCCGCCGTTTGCGGTCCGCAATTATATGCCGCTTGCAAAACAATATGAAAAGAAGTATCTGGAATCGGTGCTGGAAGCATTTACGGAGGCGGAGACAGATGTCAAGACCGGCAGGCTGAATGACCGCCTGGCGGTTGAGTTGATGCTGATCCGCTACAGCACCTGATTTATGACAGGATGCTCTAGAACAGGGAAATTACACTGGTGTATTGCGCAGCCCGCGCGCGATCAGAGATCGCGATTCAAACGGTTGTTTCAGGGAGGTATGAAATATGAAAGGGACAAGAATCAGAAATTTACTGACAGTGATGGCGCTTGCGGGTGTTCTGGCTCTGACGGCGGGATGCGGCGGCAGTGCCGGAACGACAGATGCATCTTCTGCGGACAGCGCGCAGGTACAGGGAACCTCTTCTGCGGCGGCTGCATCTGAAGAGACAGAGGCAGCATCATCCACATCAGAGATGACAGCTGCTGAGAGCACTGTGTCAGCGAGTTCAGAAACGGGAAAGACAGCGGAGAAAGTGATTGCAGAACGCGTGCCGTTTCTTGCAGGTGAGTGGGAGGATTCCTACAGCCGGCGTGCCGGTATGAATATTGAGCCGGTTGAAGAAGACAGTACAAATGCATCTTATCGCGTTACAATTCACTGGGGCAGCAGTGCATTTGAGACTGCCATGTGGACATTTACCGGGACATACATGCCGGTGACAGATTCGCTTGTTTACAGCGACTGCAAATATGCAATTATAACGATGCAGGAGAACGGCGATGAGCAGGAGGATGTCCGCTACGAAGACGGTACGGGAACACTTCAGATCGAGGACGACCACATTCTCTGGATTGATGATCAGGAAAATGCAGGTGAGGGATGTACGTTCGAGAAGATTGCTGACGGCGAAGCGGAACAGGAATCTGCCGTCGGAATGGCGAACCCGTGGTCGGAGACAGAGGATCTCGAGGAGGCTGCAGCGGGGTCCGGCATTCGCCTGGAGGCGCCGATGGAAGGACTTCCGGAACACGACGGGTCACCGATGAATTTCTGGAAATATCTTTGGATGGATGATGTCATCGAAGCACGATATGAAAATATTAACGACGAGATGATTATCCGTGCTTCTTCCGGCAGAGAAAAACAGGATCTCTCCGGGGACTATACAGAATACAGCAAGACCTGGACGGAGTATTTTAAAGGCGTGGAAGTAGAATGTATGGGTGACGGAGAGACGGTCAATCTGGCATACTTCGACTCCAATGATATTCATTTTTCAATTGGCTATCAGATGGGGGATGAAGGAAGAGGCCTGACAGTTGATGAACTGTCGTCCCTGATCATGGGTATGTATGCGGAGCGTGTCGGTACGACAGAGTAAATGAATGCATTGGAACAGCCTCCGCCGCAGACGCGTGGAGCGTCAGGTTCCGCAGGGGCGGGACTTGAATCAGGCGGGACTTGTCTGTTGGATGCAGCGAAAAGAAAACCCGCCGCGGTAACGAAACCGCGGCGGGTTATTTGGGTCATAAATAAATGCTTATGCCATCTTGTTGACGGCTTTGCTCAGGCGGGAAACCTTTCTGGAAGCGTTGTTCTTGTGATAAACGCCCTTTGTGCATGCCTTGTCAATTGCAGAGATTGACTTCTTGAGAGCTTCCTCAGCTGCAGCCTTATCGCCTGCAGTGATGGCAGCCTCAACACCCTTGATGGATGTCTTGACAGCAGAGCGGATGGATTTGTTGCGCTCAGCGCGCTTTCTGCTTACCAGGATACGCTTCTTCGCAGATTTAATGTTAGCCAATGTAACACCTCCGATAATCAATGATAGATAATGTGATAGACTTCTGCTTCCGTCCGGCATCGCGCCGGCGGGTGCATTTTACGAATCCTGCCCGGTATTGACGGTTTCCCGGCAGTTTTTCTCATGTTGCTGTGCATTTTTTGTTTCGGAGGGGAGACACGAGTCCCTCGGAAACATGCTTTTTTATTCTAGGACATGCGCATGTTGTTGTCAAGCGCTTTTGCGCGAAATCAGTGCGAAAAATGGGAGAGAATTCGTTTCAGCTGATTGAATCCGGCGGGACTTTTTAGTATACTGTACGTGCTTTGCATCCGGCTGCGGACAGATCTTCACCGGCAGTCGTCAAACAAGATCTGAATGGAAGACGGAAACGTCTAATAATAGTAAATGGAGTAAGTGAAACGTGAGTACAATTGACCAGAGCAGAATCCGTAATTTCTGTATTATTGCACACATTGACCATGGCAAATCCACACTGGCGGACCGGATTATTGAGAAGACCGGTCTCCTGACCAGCCGTGAGATGCAGAGTCAGGTGCTTGACAACATGGAACTGGAGCGGGAGCGCGGTATTACGATCAAGGCACAGGCTGTCCGGACGGTCTATCAGGCACAGGACGGGCAGGAGTATATCCTGAATCTGATTGATACACCCGGACATGTTGACTTTAATTATGAAGTGTCCCGCAGCCTTGCGGCATGTGACGGTGCGATTCTCGTAGTAGACGCGACACAGGGTGTCGAGGCACAGACACTCGGAAACGTCTATCTCGCCCTGGATCATGATCTGGAAGTTTATCCGGTGATCAATAAGATTGCCCTGCCCAGCGCGGATCCGAAGCGTGTCAAGAATGAGGTCGAGGAAATCATCGGCATTGAGGCCGAAGATGCGCCGGAGATCTCCGCCAAAACCGGTGAGAATGTAGAGGCAGTACTTGAAGAAATCGTAAATAAGATTCCGGCGCCCACAGGCGATGCGAAAGCTCCGCTGAAGGCACTGATTTTTGATTCGGTGTATGATGCCTATAAGGGCGTCATTATCTCCGTCCGCGTGATGGAAGGTACGGTGCGCCGCGGAACCAGAATCCGCATGATGGCAACCGGTGCGGTCGAGGAGGTTGTAGAAGTCGGTTATTTCGGAGCCGGCCAGTTTATCCCGTGCGATGAACTGGAAGCGGGAATGGTCGGTTACATTACGGCCAGCATCAAGGAAGTCGCTGCGACACGTGTCGGTGATACAGTGACAGACGATACGCGGCCCTGCGAGGAGGCACTGCCGGGATATAAAAAGGTGACGCCGATGGTTTACTGCGGCCTTTATCCGGAGGACAGTGCCAAGTATCCGGAACTGCGTGATGCGCTGGAGAAGCTGCAGCTCAATGACGCCTCATTGTTTTTCGAACCGGAGACATCAGCTGCGCTCGGATTCGGATTCCGCTGCGGCTTCCTGGGACTGCTGCATCTGGATATTATACAGCAGCGGCTGGAGCGGGAATATGCGCTGGATCTTGTCACAACATCGCCGAGCGTTATTTATAAAGTTTACCGGACGAACGGGACGGTCGAAGAACTGACCAATCCGTCGAATCTGCCGGATCCTTCGGAGATCGAGTATATGGAAGAGCCGATTGTCAAGGCGGATCTGATGGTGACCACGGAGTTTGTCGGCTCTGTTATGCAGCTGTGCGAGGAGCGGCGCGGCGAATATCTGGGGATGGACTATCTGGACCAGACAAGAGCAGAACTGCACTATCACCTGCCGCTCAACGAGATTATTTATGACTTTTTCGATGCACTGAAATCCAGATCCCGCGGTTATGCGTCGCTTGATTATGAGGTTGTCGGTTACCAGAGAAGTGATCTGGTTAAACTGGATATCCTTGTAAATAAGGAAACAGTGGATGCGCTTTCGTTCATTGTATTTGCTGATTCGGCTTATGCCCGCGGCAGAAAGATGTGCGAAAAACTCAAGGAAGAGATTCCGCGGCAGCTGTTTGATGTGCCGATTCAGGCGGCGGTCGGATCCAAGATTATCGCAAGAGAGACGGTCAAGGCTCTGCGCAAGGATGTC
>CAZRNI010000239.1:0-2041 GCA_964601425.1 uncultured Eubacterium sp.
ATTTCGCTGATCGTACCTTTCATCACAGAGAAATCCTGGCTGTACACATACACCAGACTTTCATTGATCAGTCCGTAACCTGTGATGACTCCGTCCGATGGCTGTTTTTTATCAGACAGATTGAAATCTGTACTGCGCGCTGTAACGGCCGCACCGATCTCAACAAAACTGCCCGGATCAAGCAGCGCTTCGATTCTCGCTGCCGCCGGACTTCCCACCATGCTGCTCATTCTCTTACCTCCATAAATGATATTACTGTTGCCATTATATGGCAAATTTTTCACCAATATTATTCTACCTGTTTCACAAATACATTTCAACTCTTTTTGTATTTATTCAGGTACAATTTGCATTGTTTCGGGATTTTCTCTAAATTACTTGCTGCACGTTGCATAAATCTTTGTATAAATCTATACTTCCACCCGGATCTGCTCGGCGTTTGCGGCCGTCTCTCCGGCTGCCAGTTCTGCTTCAGCCTCCGCACGGAAATCTTCTTTTTCTACCGCTGAAAGCTCCGGAAGATCCCCGCTGGAGCTGATCCCGAAATTCCGCAGAAACTGATCTGTTGTTCCAAACAGGATCGGTCTTCCGGGCGCATCCAGACGTCCCACTTCGCGTACCAGATCATATTCAACAAGCTTGTTGACTGCATGGTCTGACTTAACACCGCGGATTCGCTCTATTTCCGCTTTTGTCACAGGCTGTTTATATGCAATGATGGAGAGCGTCTCCATCACAACCTCCGTCAGATGCGGTTTCGGCGGATGACTTGCAATCTGGATCAGCGTATCAAAATACTGCTGCTTCGTGCAGAGCTGCCAGCTGTTTTCCAGTTCCAGCAGCATAATGCCGGATTCATTCGACGCATACCGCTCCTGCATACACTGCAGAACATGCTTTGCTGCAGCAGGCGTACTGCCTGTCACAGCTGCCAGACGGTCCAGAGAGACAGGATCTCCCGCCGAAAACAATATTGCTTCGATCGCGCCCGCTTCTGTCCATCCCTCCGGACGCTGCCTCTTTTCCTCCGGCTGCGGTTCGTTTATCTGCAGTTCATCTGCCGGCTGTTCTTGTGTCTGCAGTTCGTCTGTCAGCTGTTCAGCCAGCTGCTTCTGTTCTTCCATTCACTGCTCCTTCCACCGCATCGATCTCTATTTCACCAAATAATTCATCCTGCGATATTCTGATCTGTCCTGTCTTCATCAGTTCCAGAACTGCAAGAAATGTCATGATCGTCTGCATCTTACTGTTTTGCGCCTCAAGAAGTCCGCGGAATGTTAAATGCCGTCTTTTTCGGGCTGCTTTTTTAACAAACTCTATTTTTTCCGGAAGTGTCACATCCTCTTTCTCAATATGGCCAAACCGGCTTCGGATCGGATCGATTTTATTTTCCTGTCTTTTCAGAACAAACCTGAAAATTTCCTCCAGCTTCTGCATGGTAACGCCGGCCAGCAGTTCTTCTGTGTCAACCGGCGGACGCCACGCAAGAACTTCTTTCGGATAATTCTGCTCTCTGGTTACAAGATTGCCTGTCTCTTCCATATACACACGCAGCTTTTCAGCCATAAAGCGATACTGCTTGTGTTCAAGCAATGCGCGGACAAGTTCCTCTCTCGGATCCTCTTCTTCCCCCTCCTCGTTTACTTCTTTCGGCAGCAGCATCCGGCACTTAATATCAATCAGTGTTGCGGCCATTACCATGAATTCACTTGTGACATTCATGTCTTCGTGATCCATGGCCTGAACATATTCCAGATACTGATCTGTAATCTCTGAGATCGGTATGTCATAAATATCAATCTTATTTTTATCGATCAGATGAAGAAGTAAATCCAGAGGTCCCTCAAATTTTTCAAGTTTTACATCAATCGCCATAGCTATTTACCAGAATATCTGTAACAACAAGTTCACGCGGATTATTAATGCGGGCAGAGACAGTATGCTCTCCGATTCCGGCGCTGATAATAACATGTCTTCTGTTTTTCACGGTCATGCCGTGTGCATTGCGCGGAAACAGACTAAAATCAGGTCCTACCAGAGA
>CAZRNI010000239.1:2051-4207 GCA_964601425.1 uncultured Eubacterium sp.
GCGCTATTATTTTCGAGCAAGATAACTCCTGCTTCCGCCAGCGGCATTTTATATTGCGCGTACATGGTTCCGTACTGCTCCGGATATATTTTGGCACGATACTCGTGGTTTCCTGTTCCGCACCAGACGGTATGACGCTGTGCCAGTTCATTCATAAACTGCACCGCCGGTTCAACCGAATATCCCGGCCGTGCAATAAACATATCGCCGCCGCACAGAACCAGATCCGGGTTCGCCGCATCAATCAGATCCAGAACAGCCCGGGTTTCATCCGGCTCTGCTGCATTATGCAGATCTGTCAGAAATACGGTCCGGATCGTCTGCTTTCCGAGCGCAGTTCTTTTCACACGTACTGTGTAATTTGTCTGAATCAGTTCTTTCATATACACCCTTTACATGACAAGAGCTCTGACTGTCGTCAGAGCTCTCTTATGCATTAATTGTATTTGCGCTTTCTAGCTGCTTCGGATTTCTTTTTGCGACGAACGCTCGGCTTCTCGTAGTGCTCTCTCTTACGGATTTCCTGCTGAATACCAGCCTTCGCGCAGCTGCGCTTAAATCTTCTCAAAGCGCTGTCCAATGTCTCGTTTTCTTTGACGATTACATTAGCCATCCCCAGACCTGACCTCCCTCCGGTTGCGAACTCATGCTGAAACACCTGTTTATCCGGCATTTCGCACGTATCTAATTATAACAGGTTTTCTTCAAACGTCAATAGATATTTCACTTTTATGAAAGCTGTCCTGCCAATAATTCTTTGGCTTTTTCGATCAGCTCCGGAATCTTGTCCGGGTTCTTGCCGCCGGCCTGCGCCATATTCGGACGGCCGCCACCGCCGCCGCCTACAATTTTGGCTGCTTCGCGGATCAGATTGCCTGCGTGTGCGCCGGCCTTCTGTGCTGCGTCTGTCGCCATGGCAACAAGTGTTACTTTGCCGCCCTTTGCAGAAGCAAGCAGAACGACGCCCTCACCGATTTTCTCTTTCAGCTGGTCGCCGAGATTGCGCAGTTCATTGCCGTCTGTATCCGGAACAGAAACTGCCAGCAGTTTCACGCCGCCGACTTCCTGTACCTGATCCATGACGTCTCCCAGAGATTCCTGGGCCAGTTTATTCTTCAGCGCTTCATTTTCGCTGTTCAGAGATTTGATCTCTGTCTGCATATGCGCGATCCGCTCCGGCAGATCAGCTGCATCGGTTTTCAAAAGTGCTGCTGCTTTATGCAAAATTGCTTCCTGCTCTGCATAATAATGAATCAGATTCGCCCCAGTCAGTGCTTCAATTCTGCGCACACCCGAAGAAATTCCGGCATCGGAAAGAATCTTGAAATACTGGATCTCATTGGTATTGGAAACATGGGTTCCGCCGCAGAGTTCTTTCGAGAAATCTCCCATGGACACAACGCGCACGCTGTCACCGTATTTCTCATCAAACAGTGCCATGGCACCGGTCTTTCTCGCATCTTCGAGCGACATGATGTCGGTCGTGACTGCCAGCGCATTTCTGATCTCGTCATTCACCAGTTTCTCAACCTGGCTGATTTCCTCCGCCGTCATTGCCTGGAAATGCGCAAAGTCAAAACGCAGACGCGTCGGAGAAACAAAGGAACCCTTCTGCTCTACATGGGAACCCAGAACGCTCTTCAGCGCCTTCTGCAGAAGATGAGTCGCGCTGTGGTTGCGCGCAGTCGCCATACGTGCCTCGCGGTCAACCATAAGAGAAGCTTTTGATCCGTTCTGGATCACGCCGCTCTCCACATAACCGACATGACCGATCATGCCGCGGATATGAATGGTATCCTCAACACGGAAAACACCGTCAGCTGTCCTGATAATACCAATGTCACCGACCTGTCCGCCCATCGTTCCATAGAACGGTGTTGCAGCTGTTACGATCGTACCTTTCTCCTCTGTGCCGAGAACCTCTTTCAGCTCCGTCTCACCGGCAACTGCGAGAATCTCCGATTCCATCTCCAGATGATCGTAATAGCCGTCAAATTCAGAAGTAACCGATGCGTCAATTTCATCATAGACCGTCGCATCCGCACCCATAAAGTTACTGGTCGCGCGGGCTTTCAGGGCAGGCTAGTGCTGAACTGTCATGAAGTCTGCTAATCCCTCTTCATCGATGCTTTATCCTTTTTCCTCCAGTATCTCAC
>CAZRNI010000240.1:0-848 GCA_964601425.1 uncultured Eubacterium sp.
ATCTTCATTGTCGCGGAGCGCAAATAGAAGCAAACTTCCCTACAAACCCCGATTTCTCTTACTCAATATACTGATTATTATATCCGCGGGAATGTATTATGTCAAACTTTTCTAACTCTCTTATTTACTGCAGGATCCAGATACTTCGCAAGATACTGTCCCGTATAGCTGGCCGGATTCTTTGCGATCTCCTCCGGCGTTCCTTCCGCAATCAACGTTCCGCCGCGGTCTCCGCCCTCCGGTCCGAGATCGATAATATAATCTGCCGTCTTGATTACATCGAGGTTGTGCTCAATCACAACGACCGTATTCCCGCCTTCTGTCAGACGCCGCAAAATGCCTACCAGCTTGTCGACGTCGGCAAAATGCAGGCCTGTTGTCGGCTCATCCAGAATATAAATGGTGTTGCCCGTGCTTCGTTTTGAGAGCTCCGTCGCCAGTTTGACGCGCTGTGCCTCACCGCCGGAAAGTGTTGTGGAAGGCTGTCCGAGCCGGATATAAGAAAGACCGACATCATTCAGCGTCTCAATCTTTCTCCTGATCGACGGTACATTTTCAAAAAAAGTGACTGCTTCTTCCACTGTCATGTTCAGGACATCGTAGATGCTCTTTCCCTTGTATTTAACTTCGAGCGTCTCACGGTTGTAGCGTTTTCCGTGACACACTTCACAGGGAACATATACATCCGGCAGGAAGTGCATCTCAATCTTCAGAAGTCCGTCGCCGGCACAGGCCTCGCATCTTCCGCCTTTGACATTGAAGCTGAACCTTCCTTTCTTATAGCCGCGCGCCTTTTCCTCACTGGTCGCGGCGAACAGATCGAGGATCATGTCAAACACACCTGTATA
>CAZRNI010000240.1:858-1952 GCA_964601425.1 uncultured Eubacterium sp.
GGAAACGCCAGTGACACAGGTAAATACACCAATCGGGAACTTTACATTGATTCGTTTCAGGTTGTTTTCGGCAGCACCTTTTACCGTCAGCCAGCCTGTCGGTTTCTTCCGCACTTCCGGCACGGCGATTGTTTTTCTCCCGGAAAGATAGGCACCTGTGACAGAGCGTTCGCACTGCATCAGGTCTTCCGCAGTTCCCTGACAGACCAGCTCCCCGCCGTGTTCTCCTGCCCCCGGACCGATATCAACGATGCAGTCTGCCGCGCGCATGGTATCCTCGTCATGCTCAACTACAATCACTGTATTTCCCAGATCCCGCAGTTTTTCCAGCGTTGCAAGAAGCTTGTCATTGTCCCGCTGATGCAGGCCGATACTCGGCTCATCCAGAATATATGCGACGCCAACCAGTCCGGATCCGATCTGTGTCGCAAGCCGGATCCGCTGCGCCTCACCGCCGGACAGCGTGCCCGTGGCACGCGCAAGTGTCAGATAATCCAGACCGACTGCATTCAGAAATCCGACGCGCGCGCAGATCTCCTTGATGATCTGATCACCGATCAGATGCTGCTGTTTCGTCAGCTCCATCTTCTCCATGAATGTACTGAGTTTCTCAACCGACAGCTGTGTGATTTCGTAAATATTTTTGTCCGCAACGGTTACCGCCAGTGAAGTGGCTTTCAGACGCTGACCGTGGCATTCCGTACAGTCTGTAATCCGCATGTATGTCTCATATTCCTGTTTGCTGCTCTCGGAAGCGGTCTCACGGTACCTGCGCTCCACATTGCGGATCAGCCCCTCGAATGCGATGTCGTAGACGCCGACGCCCATCTGCCCGCGGTAATGTACTTTTACTTCATGCCCGTTTGTGCCATGGAGCAGAATATCTTTTATCTTCTTCGGGTAATCCTGAAACGGCGTATCCAGCGAAAAATCGTATTCCTTCGCGAGGGCTTCCAGGATTGCATTTGTAAAACTGCCTTTTTTCGTCGCAGACTGCCATCCCGGCACAACAATTGCACCGTCATTAATCGAGACGGATGGATCCGGAATCAGCAGCTCTGCATCAAATTCCATCTTATAGCCGAGTCCCGCAC
>CAZRNI010000240.1:1962-4205 GCA_964601425.1 uncultured Eubacterium sp.
TGCTGATCCCGCAGTCCGGACAGGAAAAGCTCTGGCTGAAACGCATCGGGTCATCATCCATTTTGTCGACAATCAGAAGTCCGTCGGACAGGTTCAGAACGGTCTCGATCGAATCGGTCAGACGCTTCTCAATCCCCTGTTTTACGACCAGACGGTCTACGATAATCTCGATATTATGCTTGATGTTTTTATCCAGCCGGATCTCTTCTGTCAGCTCATACTGATTTCCATCGATCATGGCGCGCACATAGCCCGCTTTCTGCGCACTGGCCAGTACCTTCTCGTGTCTTCCCTTGCGGCCGCGCACTACCGGTGCCAGAAGCTGAATCCTTGTCCGTTCCGGAAGTTCCATGATTCTGTCAACCATCTGGTCGACTGTCTGGCGGCTGATTTCCCTGCCGCAGTTCGGACAGTGCGGCGTGCCGATCCGCGCATAAAGAAGACGGAAATAATCATAGATTTCCGTCACGGTTCCGACGGTCGAACGCGGATTGCGGTTCGTCCCCTTCTGATCAATTGAGATTGCCGGCGGAAGTCCTTCGATCATCTCGACGTCCGGCTTTTCCATCTGTCCGAGGAACTGCCGCGCATAGGAAGAAAGACTCTCGATATAGCGCCGCTGTCCTTCTGCATAAATGGTATCAAACGCCAGGGAACTCTTGCCGGACCCGGAAAGTCCGGTCAGCACCACCAGCTCATTGCGCGGAATATCCACGTCAATATGTTTTAAATTGTTCTCTGCCGCCCCTCTGATCTTGATAAAGGGCTTTGCTGTCATCTCGCTCATAAAAACTCCATCATGACCACATTGGCGAGGGAGCGCCCCCGCCCGGTCAGAAATATTCTGTCTTCCTCACACTGCAGCAGACCCGCATCCTGATACTTGCGGATTATACCTCCATATACCTGATCCGCTTCCCGGTCAAACCGCCGGCGGAATTCTGCTCTTGAAATCCCTTCCGTCATGCGAAGTCCCAGAATCATAAACTCCGCCATACAGTCCGGCTGACTGAGCCGTTCGATTGTGCTGCTGTCAATTCTGCAGCCTTGCGTTTTTGCAGCACAGAGATACTGCTGCAGATCAGAGGTATTGTTATACCGTATCATGTACGGCTCTGCCTCATCTGACAGCTGAAGGCTGTCACCGGACCGCCGCACACTGGCATCTGCCGGCTTCAAACTGTCTCTGAACAGCCATCCTGCAGTATTCGCCGGCCAGTAAGATGCCGCGCCGAGTCCCATACCCAGATACGGAATGCCTGTCCAGTATCCCTGATTATGCCTGCATGCCATCCCCGGTTTTGCATAATTGGACAATTCGTATTGCCTGTATCCGTACGCTGAAAGAATCGAGGCTGTTTCTTCATACATCGCGCGCTCTGTATCCTCATCCGGAAGATCAAGGCTGTCACGCTGTTCATAAAAAGGCGTACCTTCCTCCAGAATCAGATTGTACGCTGAAATATGTTCCGGACCGAGCGCAGCGGCGGTATGAAGGGTATCTCTCCAGTCCGCCAGTGTCTGTCCCGGCAGTGCCGCGATCAGATCAACATTAATGTTGTCAAATCCAGCCTGCCGTGCCCACTGATAACTTTGCAGAAACTCTGCATGACTGTGAATTCTTCCCATGCGGATCAGCTCCCTGTCATGCATGGACTGGCAGCCGATCGAGATCCGGTTAATCCCCGCCGCGCGAAACCTGTGCAGTTTCTCCGGATCCAGTGTGCCGGGATTTGCCTCAATCGTGATCTCTGCATCACTCTGTACCGAAAAGGATTCCCGGACGGCATCCATCACCCCGGCAATCTGGTCTCCCGTCAGCACAGAAGGGGTTCCGCCGCCAATGAAGATGGAAGAGATTTTCTCAGGGTTCCATTCACCCTGAAGTCCATTCACAGGCCGGCCCCTTTCAGAACACAGATCCGGCCCGCAAAGCCTTTCCCCTGTCTCGCGGATCTCTGTCTTCAGTACTTCCAGATAGCGTTTCTGCACGTCGCTTCCGGCCGGAAAGCTCAGAAAATCACAGTAGCCGCACTTGCGGACACAGAACGGGATATGGATGTATAATTCAAACGTGTCAATTTTCATCTAACTTAAGCACATTCATAAATGCATCCTTCGGGATCTCTACGCTGCCGACCTGACGCATTCGCTTCTTACCCTCTTTCTGCTTCTCGAGCAGTTTTTTCTTACGGGTAATGTCGCCGCCATAGCATTTGGCAAGGACATCCTTGCGCAGAGCC
>CAZRNI010000241.1:0-2180 GCA_964601425.1 uncultured Eubacterium sp.
ATTGTTCCCATTCCTTTGCTTCATTCCGCGCTTTTTCCAATTCTTCTTGTAACCTTAGTAACTCTTCATCACGATCCTTACAACACGTACTGGTTTCGCGTACCTTTCGAAGTCCTCCATATTTTTCATCAGGATACATATTGTGAAGCGGATCAAGCCAGATCACATAGAACGTGTTTTCTCTGAAAACTCCATGGATTCCACCTTTAGATTTACTGATTCGAATCTGGTACATATCTTTCAAGGCTACACCAGCTGGAAGCGGAGAAGGACATTTTTTTACACTCCTATGATCATGTACACGATACTTGTTATATCTCCCACTTGTTAATTCTACAACCGTGTGTGTAGAAACATCCTGCATCATATCTATTAGTTCAGCTGCCCAATTCTGACAAGTGCCATCCAGATTAAAGTACTCGGTTTTATCATACGCTTCAAATGAGAAAACGACAGTATTATCAGAGGTTTGAAAAGCTTTTTGAGCTGTTGGAATATTTGAAACTGTCTGTCTTCTCGGTCTTGGGATAATGCTTGCTGTTGTACACATATTACATCAAAGAACGATAATACTCCTTCATATCATCTTCGCTGATCACTCGCTCACAGTTTTGCCAGGGCTTCAAGTTACCGCGTGCCTTGAGCCACGGCATTTCGGTATGATTAAGGCGTTCCAAGTCATCCCCATCAAGATCACCGTATGAAGAATAAATCTGCCTTGCAAAGTCCAGGAATTCTTCAGGAATATCCTTAGTGTTCAACACACGTGGAATGTAGCTAAAGCCATATGGCTTATATTTTTGGTAGAGATCCGGCTGGACTGCGCCGTGAACCCATGCTTCAAATGCTTCATTCACTAAATTCTCATCATAGAGCGCAAGATACCACGCCTTAGCATAATAGCAAAGCTTCTGTAGCTTTTTATGGGTCATGGACTCTATACTCAGAAAAGCATCTGCAAGATCAAAGATGTCTCCTCTCCGTTTAAAAAGCTCTGGCTGAGTAATGTTTGGTTTTTCTTCGTTATAACTGGGTTTGAAATCCCCATATCTTATGTTACTCATTATTCTCTATACCTGCCAATCCATCAGGAACGGTATCCTCATCAGATGCCAAAATATTAAAGAGAGGTTCAGCGATTACGCCACAATAAACTTTGAAAAGCACTTCATTGGTCGCCATCATTTGCTCTTGATCTTCGATAATTGACGTGATGGTCTCTTCATCCAAAGAGTAAATATCAGCATCCAGCGTAACCCTATAATATGCTTCCTTTTCAATCTCACCTTGATCAACTGCGAACTTTAAGTTCAAGTTCTTCTTACCATCCGTAAGTTGAGAAGTTCTATTAATCGCCATAGTGCCATATCCCTCGATAGGCTCATGGCAGCAATAATACCTCGGATCAAAGTATTTTTCGATATCCTCCATCCGTTTTACAAAGCAATAATTAATCTTGCGGAGCCCGAACCGCTTTACTGTAAAGAAGTCAATCTTCTCTTGGTATATAGCAGCTATATGGGAAAAAATGTCCGAGTACTCTTCAAAAGGAGAATACCCCGCCGTTCTGACACTCAAAATAATACTCGTGTTAGAAAGCTTCAGCGTATAACCAGTTGTTTCTGCAGTGAAGCAATACTCTATCTGGCTTGTGGCTTCCTTTACCGATGTACCCTCAATAATCGCCTGATTATTGATATTTTCGTTATAGCGGTTGAATAACTTTCCCTTCAAATAAGGTTTCGCTTCTAGAATAACCTTTTCCATCTCTGCTTGAAGAACGCCCTGGAAATCAAGGCGCATAATGATCTCATTCAGGAAGTTCTTCTTCAACTGGCTTCTCTCTATAGATCTTTCCATTCTTTACGCCTCTTCCCCGTGAATTTTTATTTCCAGGACATCATAGACATCACAGTCCAAAGCATTACAGATACGTGTCAACACATCAACTGTGACAGACTCATTCTTTCCCATTTTGGTGATTGTACCCTTTGACAAACCAGCCGCTTCTTTCAATTCCATTCTATTCATATGATGATCAATTAGCGTTTGTTTCATGGTGTGATCCTTGGTCACTTACTCTTTTTCTGTATATAATCCAAATTGGTATTCTTACATGCTTCTCTATTCTTACGAATCATCTCTTCTATTTCTTCGTCTGCCTTTGTCTTTTTATTATC
>CAZRNI010000241.1:2190-4202 GCA_964601425.1 uncultured Eubacterium sp.
CGGGAACGATATCTACATTGTAATGAGAAAACATCGTCCATATTGCCGCATTAGCAAAAGCCGATAAAAAACGTGCATCAAATGCAGGAGCTGTTTTTCCTTCAAATGCATAACGCCAATCGACAAAAGCATTCGAAATAAGAATTAACTCTTCCGCACATTTATCCATATCCCTGTATTCTGGGGCCTTTTCAAGAAGATGCCCCAGTAATTCTACTTTAAAAGAATCTGGCAATTGTTGGAAAAGTACAACCAGATTATGTTCTTTCCCGTAATCAATTTGATTCTCTGACAGTATCGCTTTCAACGTAATCTCAATAGAAAATGCGCCATTTACGAGCATAGGAACATAATACATCAGCGGTTGATCACACGACTGATTAATCTGTTCAAGAGCAATGTATGCGTTATAAAATGATTTGGCCTGATAAATCAAAAACTCATTTCTTATCATAATCGATAACATCATCCTTGATAATAACCATGGTTCATATCATGCTTCCTTAAAATAATTAGTTGTATCAATTGCTGTGGGATTATGCTTTATATTTGGCTTCCCCTCGCTTGTAATAAACGCTGGTAATAATTGCATGTTGGGATATATTTCTCTGTAAATTTCTTCATATAAGTCCACAAGCGCATCGTAATAAGAACAACATTCATCATACACTGCATTAATATCCAGTGAATATGACAACTCTGAAATGTCTTTATAGTTAAATCTATCACCCGAATTAAACTCTATATCTATTGACAAATCATCGTCATAATAGTATTTGACTTTACCAAGTATTTCTGAAGGATTTCCTTCATCATAAATATCTTGATGACATTCGAAGCTAAGACCTCGTTTTCTCAAATCAACTGTGGTTCCGTCTGGATTCTTAATATTAAATGCATACCCCTCGTACAATTCTTTAAAGGAAAGTGCATGATTATGCTTGAGTATATTACATAAAGTTCTTACAGTGAAATCTTTGTTGGATGAATCCGTTTTAATATAACTATTACTAAAATCCTCAAGTTTCTGTCCCAAATGATTGTTATTGTTGTGAAGATATTCTAAAACTTTTTTATAGTCACATGCCTGCTCCGCTTTAAGAACCCAGCCGTCGCTATTCCTGATAATATCTTCTCTGTTTTTTAAGTTCCCACTTCTAAGGCATCCACCAGTATTAAAGTCTTGCCATATTCTATAAAACATCCACGGAATCTGTAGAAGTAGGTCAAAAGAATTATTTAGATCTTCTATAGCATGCCTCAGATGTATGGTCTTTATAAAATTCTTTTCCCAATCATTGGTCTGTTCCTGATTTATATATGAAAGAGAGAACCTTGCCATACCCATTGTATCACGAGCATCAATGAATTTCTTCATAGTTATCCTGCAATCAAACCCAGGTTTTTCAAAATAGTATTCTTGTGAATAAAGGTCTTCAAATCTTAATTCTTTCATGAGAGACTCCTTCGTTGTTGCTTCATCTCAGGTTACATAAGGGCGTATAGGCATTTTATAATATTTAATCCCGCCTAAACAGATCTCTTGTATAAACCTTCTCTTCCACATCATCAAGCACTGCGTCATGCCGATCTAGAAATCCTGATCCCGTGCTCTTTGCAATAAGCGAGATTCTTGCTGTTTCGATTGATTTTATTTACCAGAACATGTGCAGGATATTTGCCGGTTCGCTCATGATGGTTATCGATCACTTGAATCAGAACTTCACTTTCGTTGTATGCCTCAAATGACAGTTTTTCCAGTCTGGCCATACCGTTATCGTCTATGCTCATGTCACCCTCTAGTGCCTGACCCCATTAAAAATCCATAAACTTTTCTTGTACATCTTTATGTTTTCTTTATTGGGTCAGGTACCCATATCCAGATGTCAAACAACCGTTTTAAATATGATCTTTAACGCCAACACTGCTCTCGTTGATCTCTTTCAGTGCCTGCATGTATCCCTGAAGCCTGCCCTGCATCGTCTGGTCCATTGCCAGATAATCAACCACCA
>CAZRNI010000242.1:0-4200 GCA_964601425.1 uncultured Eubacterium sp.
GGCAGGCTTCAGGAATATATGCATGCACTGAAAGAGATCAATGAAGGCAGTGCCGGTGTAAAAGATCATATTTGAATCATTATTGATTCGGTATTTATGTGGGATATAATCACCGCTTAGGGATATCGGTACGATCGGGATACTCCGAACGTGCCGATATATTAGAGGATGGAGTACGTAAAAGCGAAAATATAATGTTAAAAGAAATGCAATAGGGTAAAATATGCCGAGAAAGAAAAGAATTTGGTACGAAGGTGCATGTTATCACGTGATGGGGCGGGGGATTCGGCGAAAGGCCCTTTTTAAGACGGAAGAAGATTACCAATTATTTTATAGGCTTCTGCGAGAAGTACAGGATCGATATCCATTTGTGCTGCATGCGATTTGTCTGATGACAAACCATTTTCATATGGAAATTACAACAAAAAAAGAGCCAATCTGGAAGATCATGCAGTCGTTTATGAGTTATTATGCTAGAAGCTTTAATCAGAGATATGATTACACGGGACATCTGTTCGAGTCGAGATACACCTCCAGTCTGATCGAAGATGACAGGTATTTCCTGGAAGTCAGTCGGTATATTCATTTGAATCCGGTGAAAGCAATGATGGTGAGAGAACCGCAGGCATATTCATACAGCAGCTATCAGAACTATATATCGGAAAAATCGACTGAGCTAAGTGATCTGATCGACACAAAGCGTGTACTTAATGCGTTTCATAACGGAAACAGGGAGCAGTACCGGATGTTTGTGGAGGGGAAGATTTCACATGCGGAACAGGAGATGCTGATCCAGAAGGACATAGGTGAAGACGAAATGTGGTTGCCCTGGTAGTGAAATGATGGAGGGGTTATATGGCAACAGTTGTAAAGAGTATGGCAACGTCAGGCGTAGACGGTTTCATGGTTGAGATAGAAGCCTCCGCAATCCGGGGACAACAGCAGTCGATATCAATTATTGGACTTCCGGATCAGGCGGTAAAAGAGGCAGGTGAGCGGATCCAGGCAGCGATCGAGGCCTGCGGATATGATATTCCAAAAGATAAAACAATTTTAAGCCTGGCGCCGGGGGACAAACGGAAGAGAGGGTCACAGTTTGATCTTGGAATGATCATTGCATTATTATATCAGACCGATCAGATTTCACCAAAGAACCTGAGCGAGTATGCATTTATTGGTGAATTATCTTTAAACGGAAGGATACGCCCCTGCAATGGAATTATATCCATGCTAACAGAAGCAAGAAGGTGCGGCGTGAAGGCAGTAATTGTTCCCTTTGCAAACTGGAAAGAAGCAATGACTGTCTCTGGTATACAGGTCTATCCGGTCAAGAACTTGCCGGATACGATACGATTTCTGGAAGGAAGGCTTGATCTTTTAAAGCAGTTGCCGGATGAAGATGAAGACATGCGGATGAAATCTGAGTTAACGGATGAAACACCTTCACAAAATGAAGATGGTTCCTTAACAGGAGAACTGGACTTTTATGATGTAAAAGGACAGAACGAGCTAATAGAAGCAATTGTTCTGGGCGCAGCCGGAGGTCACAACATTATGATGATCGGAGAGCCAGGATGCGGCAAAACGATGATAGCGCAGCGCATCCCCTCGATTCTGCCTCGTATGACAGAAAAAGAAGCGCTCGAAGTGACAAAGATTCACAGTATCACCGGACTGCTCGATGCAGGAAGCGGTCTCATGAAGGTTCGTCCGTTTCGAGCACCCCATCATAATGTATCACTCAATGCGCTGATCGGTGGCGGCACGTACGCACATCCGGGTGAAGTTTCCCTCGCACACAATGGGGTACTGCTTCTGGACGAGCTGGCGGAATTCTCGCGTAGTACACTGGATTCACTGCGGCAGCCGATGGAAGACAAGCGAGTAACAATCTCCAGAGTGAACGGTACTCATGCATATCCAGCAAATTTTATGTTTGTAGCTGCCATGAATCCCTGCCCCTGTGGATACTATCCAACAAAAAAATGCCGGTGCACAGATTATGAGATACTGCATTACCGCGGTAAGATTTCCGGCCCGATACTGGAGCGAATCGATATACAAAAAAGCGTGGAACATGTGGATTACTTTGAATTGGACCAGTGTAAAAGCAGCCCGACATCCGAATCGCTGCGGCTGCGCGTTGAAAGTGCAAGAAAGATACAACAAAAACGTTTTCAGAAAGATACAGGCATCAGCTGCAATGCGCAGATGACTACATCTATGCTGCAGAAGTACTGCAAATTAGATGATATATGCACACAGAAGCTGAAGAAAGCCAGCGAGAAATACGGCTATTCTGCGCGTGTCATCCACAAACTGCTTCGAATGGCGCGGACAGCAGCGGACTTGGATGCGTCAGAGGAAATCCGTCCGGAAGATATAGACCGTGTGCTGCATTGCAGAGATCTGGATGTATCAACCAGCAAGATGTATGCAATTACATGAGGATTGAATGTCTATGGATCAAAACACAGAATTATATGTACGACTGACATTGATAGATGGAATTGGGCCAGTGACTCAGAACCATCTGCTGGAGATTTGCGGCGGAATCAATGCATGCTTTGACATTGATATTGAAGAAATAGCAAAACTGGATCGGAAAATGCATGGTAGGTTTCGGATCAGAAAAACAAGATTGCAGAAATTTGGCGAACAGAGAAACAGTAGTGCTGTCAGATCTGTAGCAGAGCAGATTCTTTTGCTATGTGAAAAGAAAGATGTTAACATTATTTGCAGCAATGATTCTACATATCCTGACAGATTTACAGGCATACCACAAATACCAGTTCTGTTATATATATGCGGTGATCTTCGTTTGAACCAATATACAAATAGCGTCGGCATTATCGGCGCGAGAAGATGTATTCAGGATACGAAGGATGCAGCAATACAGATCGCGGAAGAAAAATCAAATTCCGGTTATGCACTGATTAGCGGTCTTGCAAAGGGAATTGATTCGTATACGCATACGGCTGCAATCAAAACGGGAGGTTATACAATAGCCGTCCTCGGAAGTGGACCTGATCTTTGTTATCCCAAGGAACATCAGGCATTATATGATACCATTCTGCAAACCGGATGTATACTTTCAGAATATCCACCCGGCACAACGCCAAGGAAGTATACTTTCCCGGCCAGAAACCGTCTGATCGCAGCACTTTCAGATGAGGTATATGTCATCGGCGCAGAAAGGCGCAGCGGAACTGAATCTACGGTGGAATATTGCCGGAAATACGGGAGAGAGGTTATAGAAATCGATTAAACTTGGAAAATGTTCAAAGATTTGATAAACTATTATCAATTCATTTATTTATAAAGAGAACCAAACGAAAGGGAGCACATCATGAAGAAATATCTATTTTACATCAGGAAAATTGTCTGTTTCATTCTGATTATGGGAGTTGTTTTTCCGGCGGTTCGGGCAGAACGTGTACTTGCTGAAGATGCAAGCAATAATATTGTGCTTGGAGCTAATAATAAAGCAGTGAGTAAACCGATGCAGGAACCGATCATGATGGAAATTAATAAAGATACGGAAGTGAATTTTGAGACGCCTCACGGCACATATCAGGATCTTTCTTTTACAGCACCACAGGATGGCATTTATAAGTTTTTGACATATCCAATAGGTTATGGATGGAATATTGGAGATTTATCTGATGATGAAACATATGTAGATTGTGTGATTTATGATGGCTGGAATCAACAGGTAACCCCGATGGCAGAAGACTGGAATATAAAAACAGGTGAATACAAAACCCTTGTTTTCATGAATAAAGGAACTACCTATACATTTAGGCTGGTGGCTTCCGAAAAACAGATTGCCAGTCAGTTTGGATCTACAATAAATGCTTGCATTTATGCACCGGAAGACATTGATCATGGAGTAGTGACTTCGTTATACGAGACAGAGAAATATCCAAGAGTATCCGCATGGTGTAGTATTTTTCGATTCATTCCGGATGCAGAAGACTCATATCGTATTATAAATAAAGACGTAAATTTATATGACAAAGAAAAAGATGAATTATATCAGAAGATTTATTTCATAGGTGAGGATGGTTCACTCAACTTAATGGATGAAATTAGCGGAGGGGCAGAAGTTGTAGAACAGCTTCAAAGCAATGTGACATATTTCATTCTGACTGGTGTAAAATCTCAGGAAACAAATTATTATTCGTCATATGCTCCGAG
>CAZRNI010000243.1:0-4141 GCA_964601425.1 uncultured Eubacterium sp.
GAAACGGATACCCTTTAACGAGATAACAAAAACTGCAGTCAAGGAATCTCTGAAAAATGCGCGCGATCTGGATATGGATCTGGTTGATGCGCAGCAGGCCCGCAGAATTCTCGATCGTATGGTGGGTTATGAAATCAGCCCATTATTATGGAAGAAGATCAAACGTGGTCTGTCAGCCGGCCGCGTACAGTCAGTCGCACTGCGCATTATCGCAGACCGGGAAGAAGAGATCAATGCATTTATTCCGCAGGAATACTGGACACTGGATGCAGACTTTCAGGTAGACGGTCAGAAAAAACCGCTGACTGCCCACTTTTACGGGGCAGAAAAGAAGACGGAACTGCATACGCGGGAAGAGGTAGATGAAGTCCTGCGAAAACTGCAGGATGCAACATTTGCTGTAGATGAGATCAAAAAGGGAAGCCGTGTTAAGAAGGCGCCGCTTCCGTTTACAACAAGTACCCTGCAGCAGGAAGCTTCCAATGTCCTGAATATGTCTACATACAAGACAATGCAGATTGCCCAGCAGTTATATGAAGGCATTGATCTGCCAAAAGTCGGCACAGTCGGTCTGATATCCTATCTGCGTACAGACTCGACACGTATTTCTGCAGAAGCAGACGCGGCAGCGCGTGCCTATATTTCAGAAGAATACGGCAGTGAGTACGTTGCAGATGGAAATGGCGGAAATGGCCGTGGGAAAAACGCAAATAAAAACGTACAGGATGCCCACGAGGCGATCAGGCCGACAGATATTACACGTACACCGGCATTGATAAAGGAGTATCTGTCACGGGATCAGTTCAGACTGTACCAGCTGATCTGGAAACGGTTTGCGGCAAGCAGAATGTCTCAGGCACGATATGAGACCAGTACGGTCAGAATCCACGGCGGAGAATATTTTTTTACTGCTTCAGCATCAACGCTTGTTTTTAAGGGATTTATGAGCGTATATACAGAAGGGGCGGATGCAAAGGAAGCAGATGATCATCTTGGAAAGATCGAGAAAGACAGCAGTCTGAAGCTGCTGCAGTTTGACGAAGAGCAGCATTTTACCCAGCCGCCGGCCCATTATACAGAAGCCTCACTTGTGCGTGAGATGGAAGAACTGGGAATCGGTCGTCCGAGTACGTACGCGCCGACCATTACAACTATTATCAACCGTCGCTATATCGCGAGAGAGCAGCGTAAACTCTACATCACAGAGCTCGGAGAAGTCGTCAATGATATGATGAAGCAGGCCTTTCCGAGTATTGTGGATGTAAACTTTACAGCCAATATGGAGGCACTTCTCGATGCGGTGGAAGAAGGAACGCTGGAGTGGAAGACGATCATCCGCAATTTCTGGCCGGATCTCAAAGAGGCGGTTGATGTCGCAGAGCAGGAACTCGAAGCGGTAGAGATCCGTGATGAGGAGTCCGATGTTGTATGTGAGAACTGCGGCAGAAACATGGTTATCAAATACGGCCCGCATGGCAAGTTCCTCGCATGTCCCGGCTTTCCGGAGTGCCGGAATACGAAGCCGTATTTTGAAAAAACCGGCGTGATCTGTCCGCAGTGCGGTGGAGATATTGTTATTAAAAAGACCAAAAAGGGACGCCGTTATTATGGATGTCTGAATCATCCGGACTGCGATTTTATGTCCTGGCAGAAGCCTTCGAATGTAAAGTGTCCGCAGTGCGGCGGATATATGCTTGAAAAAGGAAAGAAACTTGTCTGTGCCGATAAATCCTGCGGATATGTCGGGAACGCCGCAGAGCTGGAACCGCAGACAGAGCAGGATTAAACAGAATAGAACAGTATCCTGACACGGGTCTGGGGAATATCATTCGAGTGAATACAGAATAATCGGGACTGCTTCGGCAGTCCCGTGTCTTTTTGAAGAATATTCAGAATATTTATTGCAAAAAAAGCAAATGTGCGCTAATATAGTATCAGGTATGTAAGTGAAAACAATAACATCAAAGTTGTCGGCACAGACAAGGAAAGGCATACATAATGAGCGTTCAATTACTAGACAAAACCAGAAAAATCAATAAACTTTTGCACAATAACAGTTCAACAAAAGTCGTGTTTAATGATATTTGTAAAGTCATGATGGAATGCCTGGATTCCAATATCCTGGTAATCAGCAGAAAAGGCAAAGTACTGGGCGTGGCAGACAAAGCCGGTGTGAACACGATTCAGGAACTGATTGCAAATCAGGTTGGCGAACACATTGATGAATTATTGAATGACCGGTTCCTGAGTGTATTATCCACAAAGGAGAATGTCAATTTGACGACATTAGGTTTTGAAGGCGAAAACTGCAGCAGTTATACCGCAATCATTAATCCGATTGAAATTGCGGGCGAACGCCTCGGCACGGTGTTTATGTATCGTCTGGAGCCGCAATATGATATTGATGATATTGTAGTCAGTGAATATGGAACTACAGTTGTCGGCCTGGAAATGATGCGTTCTGTCAACGAAGAAAATCTGGAAGAAAACCGTAAGATACAGGTTGTTAAATCTGCATTCAGCACGTTGTCTTATTCAGAACTGGAAGCAATTGTTCACATTTTTGATGAACTGGACGGCGATGAAGGAATTCTGGTTGCAAGTAAGATTGCAGACAGGGTAGGAATTACCAGATCTGTCATTGTCAATGCACTGCGCAAATTTGAAAGTGCAGGCGTGATAGAGTCACGTTCCAGCGGAATGAAAGGAACTTATATCAAAGTTCTGAATGACTATATCTTTGACGAGCTGAAAGAAATCCAGGAAAACAAAGCCGGAAAAGCGGTAAAAGCAGAAAAGGAATAAGGTATGATATCAGCGGTTTCTGCGAAAGAACTGCCGTAATAGAAAGAATGCCGTACTAAGCAGATAAATGCTTGGTACGGCATTTCTTTTAGATGCTGTTCAGATCTGTTGCAAGAACGGCCGAGAATGCATCAGAAGCATCTTCGTGCATGTGACCTTCCAGATCAGAAAACTCTGCAGTTTCATAATTCAGACGACGGTCCTGCTGATAGGCATAATCTAAAAACGGAATGTTCCATTCTGCGGCTATGGAGGCCATCAGCGTATGGGCGTCCTGATAGTAGTCCGGATAAGTTTCGAGTGTTTCGGACGGGACGGGGGTTGTGACCAGGATTACAGGTATTTCCTTTTCCCTGCAAAATCGAAATATACGAATCAGGTCATGAAGATTATCCTTTGATGTCTCCGGCTGAAAAGCGTTCAGGCGTGGTTTTTTATCATCAAATATCCGTTCGGAGATACGCATCTGTCCCTGGTCGGTCATGCGCTGATTACCGTCATCGAAGGGCTGCGTACCATATGCATGGAAGGAAGAACTGTTTTTGATTTTAAGATTCCGGCGAATGCCAGACAGATCGCCGCGGTGACCGATCCAGGGCATAAGCGCCACCCTGAAATCGCTGTCTGCGGCACAGTCCAGGAAATAGCGCAATTTGACTGCAGACGGCTGCATACACTGGACAAAATAGCGCTCATTGACAAAAGCACGGTCTGCATCTATGAGATAAGCCGGATCATATTCAAGAATTACTCTGCCGGGCTTATGACGGATGCAGGCATCCTGAAGAAGATAGAGCGTGTCACGCGGGAACTGACTGCCGACCGATGCGTTATAACAGGTGCGGCCGGTAGACTCCGATAACACCGCAGGGTTGATTGCGGAAAAAGAATGAGAAGTTCCCAGAATGAGATCGTCAAATGTCTGTGTTTCGATGGTGTGTATCTTTACACGAGGATATTGATAAGGAATCAGCATATAGTTTAATGCTGTGTTAATCATAAGGAAGAGGGCAAGAAATAAAGCAGCCGGATAGATACGCTTAAAAATTCGCATAAATAAACCCTCCGAAATCATCATAACTTCCAAACATACCGAGGACAAACAGCAGCAGAATCAGAAGAAAGATACGCGCCGGAGCCGGAATTTTCAAGATGTTTCCGCGTACATCGGTTCCGCGTTCGCGCAGGATACTGATGAAAAATACAACAGCGCAGCCGGCCAGAATCGTTATAAAGTGAAGCATACACTGCCGCGGCTCTCCCGGATTGACAAAAGATATGGAAAAGAATGGTGCATGAAGACTTTCACGCATCATACGAAATGACAGCGGGAGCG
>CAZRNI010000244.1:0-3758 GCA_964601425.1 uncultured Eubacterium sp.
GATCGACCCGAGAAAAGACTGAGAGGAGGACGTATAAGATGGCTTTATTTGAATCATATGAGAGAAGAGAAAAACAGATTCTGGCAAAGCTCGCTGAGTACGGAATCAGCTCAATCGAAGAAGCTGCAGAGATCACGAAGGCAGCAGGACTTGATGTTTATCATCAGGTGGAAAATATTCAGCCGATCTGTTTCGAAAATGCAAAGTGGGCTTATACCGTAGGCGCGGCAATCGCAATCAAGAAGAACTGCCGCAAGGCTGCAGATGCTGCTGCAGCAATCGGCGAGGGACTGCAGTCCTTCTGTATCCCGGGTTCTGTCGCTGACAGACGTAAAGTCGGTCTCGGCCACGGCAATCTCGGTAAGATGCTTCTGGAAGAGGATACCGAGTGCTTCGCATTCCTGGCAGGCCACGAGTCATTCGCAGCCGCTGAGGGTGCAATCGGTATTGCAGAGAAGGCAAACAAAGTCCGTCAGAAACCGCTTCGCGTCATCCTGAACGGTCTCGGAAAAGACGCCGCACAGATCATTTCCCGTATCAACGGATTCACATATGTTGAGACAGAGTATGATTATCACACCGGTGAGCTGAAGGAAGTTTTCCGTAAATGCTACTCCAAGGATCCAGAAAATCCGCGCGCAAAGGTTAACTGCTATGGTGCCAACGACGTACAGGAAGGTGTTGCAATTCTCTGGAAAGAGAACGTTGATGTTTCCATCACCGGCAACTCCACCAACCCGACCCGTTTCCAGCATCCGGTAGCAGGTACCTACAAGAAGGAACGTATCGAGGCAGGCAAGAAGTACTTCTCAGTTGCATCCGGCGGCGGCACAGGCCGTACCCTTCACCCGGACAACATGGCTGCAGGCCCGGCTTCCTACGGAATGACCGATACCCTCGGCCGCATGCACTCTGATGCACAGTTCGCAGGATCCTCCTCGGTTCCGGCTCACGTTGAGATGATGGGCCTGATCGGCGCAGGCAACAACCCGATGGTCGGTATGACTGTCGCAGTTGCAGTTGCGATCCAGCAGGCAGCAGACGAAGGTAAGTTCTGATAATTATTTCGAAAAACATTGAGAGATAAAAAACTGTCATATGAGGTGTTGACCTCATATGACAGTTTTTCGTTGAAATAGTTTAAAAAACAATCAGGCTGACTGCTGCAGTTCTTTCTCATGTACGGCCGGGTTTGTCCGGATCTGTGCAGCCGACAGTTCCCGGAAAATCTGCCGGAGCACAAAAACCGTAACCAGGAAAGTCAGCAGGTCGGAGACAGGCATCGAATATAGTACGCCGTTCAACCCGAAGAAAACGGGCAGCAGAAGGGCAAAACCAACGCCGCAGATCACTTCACGGAACATAGAGATAAATGTAGATTCCTTCGCTTTTCCAAGTGCCTGCAGATAAATGAAAGTGCCCTTGTTAACAGTTGCGAATACCATCATACACAGATAAATACGGAATGAGCGGACTGCAAATTCAGTATAATAAACACTCTCATTCGACGCGCCGAACAATGCAATCAGCCGGCCCGGGAAGAATTCTACGATGATCAGTGCGATCAACCCGAGAAGAGCCTCCGTTTTCAACAACAGGACAAAAAGTTCTTTCGCCCGGTCTTTTCTTCCTGCCCCGATATTATATCCGGCTACAGGGATACATCCGGCTGCCATACCAACCGAGATTGAGATGACAATCTGGAAAAACTTCATGACGATTCCCACCACAGCCATCGGGATCTGTGCGTATTCTGCCTGTGAGAAGACCGGATCAAGGGCACCGTATTTGCGGAGCATGTTATTAATTGCAGCCATTGCTGCTACCAGTGAAATCTGGGAAAGCAGACTGGTGATCCCCAGCGGAATAAAGCTGCGGATCAGCCGGCCGGACAATCTGAAAGAGCGGCGCTCCAGACGGACATACTTCATGCGGAATACCAGATACCAGACCGCCATAAGCGCTGTGATAATCTGCCCGCCGATTGTCGCAACAGCCGCACCCATCATTCCCCATTTCAGACCAAAGATCAGGATCGGGTCAAAAATAATATTAAAAACGGCGCCCGTAAGCGTAGAAACCATAGCAAATTTCGGACTTCCGTCAGAACGGATTACAGGATTCATGGCCTGTCCGAAAACATAAAACGGCACGCCGAGTGTGATCCAGAAAAAGTAAATCTGAGACTGGCGCATTGTTTCTTCATTAACGGTTCCGCCGAACAGTGTGAGAATCGGATTACTGAACAGCAGGTAAAGGAGTGCGATCACAATGCCGGCTCCGGCACTGAGCAGTACGGCATTTCCGATCGTCGCCGCTGCATTTTTCTTTTCATTCATACCCAGAAGAATACTGACGCGCGCACACGCGCCGTCTCCGATCATTACCGCGAATGCCAGAGCGATAACCGTAAGCGGAAATACGACGGTATTGGCAGCGTTGCCATAAGAGCCCAGATAAGACGCATTTGCAATAAAAATCTGATCCACAATGTTGTAAAGGGCAGCAACCAGAAGCGAAATAATGCAGGGAACCGCATATTTCCGCATTAAAACAGCAACCGGTTCTGTTTCAAGAAATGCATTTGCTTTTGTTTCCATGTTTCTTCCTCCTCGTATTCAGGCAAAAAAAATAGCGGCAGCAAATTGCCGGACTTACGCAATTTGCTGCTCGCATGGAAGAGATTATAGCACCAGTAATTAAAAAAAATCAACCTTTATTTTTGCGGGTTGTAAATAAAACAGAGGGGTGTTAAAATAAAATAGAAGTTAGTAGTAACAAACTATGAAAAACATGTAAGAACACAGCGCACGAAAATATACAAGGATTCGGATTAACAATAAATGGTGAGGGTGAAATAGATGAATATGATATTACTGCAGGGAATTATGATCCCGTTTCTCGGGACCTCGGCCGGAGCGGCCTGTGTGTTTTTTATGAAAAAAGAGATGGGAAGAAACATGCAGCGTGCGCTGACAGGGTTTGCGGCCGGCGTTATGGTTGCCGCATCGGTCTGGAGCCTGCTGATCCCGGCACTGGAACAGGCAGGAGCAGTCATAGAGAACAGCGGAAGAGGTGCAGCAGTTACGGCGGTACTTCCTGCAGTCATCGGATTCTGGGCTGGAACATTCCTGCTCCTGACTCTGGACAGGATTATACCGCATCTGCATCAGCATGCGAAAAAAGCTGAAGGAAGGAAGAGCAATCTCGCCAGAACAACGATGATGGTACTGGCAGTAACACTGCATAACATCCCGGAAGGTATGGCGGTTGGCGTTGTATATGCCGGATGGGCAGCAGGTTCGGCAGACATCACGGCCGGCGGTGCACTTGCACTTGCACTCGGTATAGCCATTCAGAACTTCCCGGAAGGCGCTATCATATCCATGCCGCTCCATGCGGAAGGCAAATCAAAAGGCAGTGCATTTCTCGACGGTGTTCTGTCCGGTGCCGTCGAACCCGCCGGAGCTCTTCTGACCATCTTCCTGGCGGCACGTCTCGTGCCGATTATGCCAGATCGGCTCAGTGTCGCTGCCGGTGCCATGATTTACGTCGTCGTAGAAGAACTTATCCCTGAAATGTCAGAAGGAGAACACTCCAACATCGGCGTCATTCTCTTCGCTGCAGGCTTCACGCTGATGATGGTGCTGGATGTAGTCCTCGGCTAAAATAAAAAAGCTGACGCATGAAGATGATTCATGCGTCAGCCCAACAAAATCAAAGATCCAGCTTCAGATCATTCTCTGTCATCCAGCCTG
>CAZRNI010000244.1:3768-4129 GCA_964601425.1 uncultured Eubacterium sp.
CAGTACAAAGCAGATCAGGAGCATGCCGATCCAGTCGGTTGCTGTGATGGCAGCCTTGGTTCCTGCTGCGACATCACTGACCCAGCCGGTGTAAACACCGATCTGGCCGACGAGACCGCAGGTGCCCATTCCGGAGGAGACCGGTGTGCCGTTCATCTGCATCTTGAAGAGGCAGGTGGCAATCGGTCCGGTGATGGCGGAGGTGACGATCGGCGGAATCCAGATGCGCGGATTGCGCACGATGTTGCCCATCTGCAGCATGGAGGTACCGATGCCCTGTGCGACAAGGCCGCCCCATTTATTTTCCTTAAAGCTCATAACGGCAAATCCGACCATCTGTGCGCAGCAGCCTGCGACAGCG
>CAZRNI010000245.1:0-4127 GCA_964601425.1 uncultured Eubacterium sp.
TAACCCCTCAAGATTGAGGGGCAGGGGAGTTGATGCGTCGAAGACGCTTTTTTATCTTCCGGTTTAGGGAAAGAGCGAATCGATATGATTACATACATATAGATGTAATTATCTATCTTCTTATGCTAAAATATTAATAACAGGCAGTATTGGATTATGGCTGGAAAGTTTGTGACAGATGATCTGCCGCGATACTTTGCGGCTTTTTTTATACTCGGATGTGGAAGGAGGACACGAGATGATAGCTAAGAGGAGATTATTACTGATAGTCGCAGCTATACTGATGGTGTTTGCCATGATGCCGATGACGGTAGGAACGGTTTTTGCGGAAGCGGATGTGGATACTGAACCACCTGTGATCGATCTGGACAGCCTCAGAGTCACCTACCCGGATGGGAAGGACAAAGCAACCATAGGCGATACCGTGACGCTTTCCATGGAGGTATCGGATGACAGAGGAGTTAAAAGTATTTATCTGGAACTGATAAAGCCGATGACAGGCCATAGTCAGATGGTCTATTTCGATTATCAGGGGGATGATACGGAGACTCAAAACGGCTTGTGGGCGGCAACATTCACCGTTGATGACGGGACGGAAAACGGAATCTGGAAGACAAATCAGATCTGGGCAAATGATACCACCGGCAATGGTTGTGGTTATTATGATTCCGCTATGAATCCGGGCATGGGTCCGGCTGCAGATCTGAGTGCTCTGCGTTTTGAAGTGTATGGAACCTCCAGTGATCCGGATATAACCAAGCCGGTAATTGATCTGGACAGCCTCAGTGTCTCACTTCCCGACGGGAAGGACAAAGCAACCATAGGCGATACCGTGACGCTTTCCATGGAGGTATCGGATGACAGAGGAGTTAAAAGTATTTATCTGGAACTGATAAAGCCGATGACAGGCCATAGTCAGATGGTCTATTTCGATTATCAGGGGGATGATACGGAGACTCAAAACGGCTTGTGGGCGGCAACATTCACCGTTGATGACGGGACGGAAAACGGAATCTGGAAGACAAATCAGATCTGGGCAAATGATACCACCGGCAATGGTTGTGGTTATTATGATTCCGCTATGAATCCGGGCATGGGTCCGGCTGCAGATCTGAGTGCTCTGCGTTTTGAAGTCATAGCCCCGGACTGCCCCCTTGATCTCACCACGGAAGGCTACAGCATGATGCTGGACGGCGCAGGAGCAACAACCACTTTCGGCGGCAGTTATTACGTCAACTCAGCAGAAGATACCGTAACACCAACGATTAAAGTCCGCTTTGACGCCGAGGACGGTACCTGGACAACGCTCGCTCCTCGCAAGTACACCCTCAAATACGAGAAGGAAACCGGTGAGGGCAGCTGGGAGGATTACACAGGCGATACATTTGGCGTGGATGAAAGCGGCACTGCCACATACCGCGTTTCTGCGACAGGCAAGGAGTCCCTTCATTACACAGGTTCAATCGGGCCGGTCGAGTTCAATGTAATCAAGAAACATAAGGTCACCTTCGACACCTGTGGTGGAAGCAATATCGCTCCGCAGTATGTCATTCCGGGCGAGAAGGCGACAGAACCGCAGGCGCCTGCAAAAGATGATCATGCATTTGGCGGCTGGTATACAGATGAAGCCCTGACGAAGCCATATGATTTTGGCACGGCGGTCAATGAAGATATCACATTATATGCA
Source organism: uncultured Eubacterium sp. (assembly GCA_964601425.1). Lineage (GTDB taxonomy): Bacteria > Bacillota > Clostridia > Lachnospirales > Lachnospiraceae > CADBRN01. Next base: position 1,688 of record CAZRNI010000245.1, read on the forward strand.
AAGTGGACTGAACTGGAAGTACACGAGTGGGAAAACGGCTTTACCTGGACACTCAGTGAAGCCGGCGTGCTCACGATCAGAGGGGCAGGGGATATGCCTGACTCGATATACGACGGATCTCCGTTTTACGCTAACAACAATTTTACAAAGGTTATTATCGAAGACGGCATAACAAGTGTAGGTGAATTTACTTTTTGCAACCGCAGGAAAATAGAATGTGTAGAGTTTCCTGATTCCATAGAAAGAATTGGACAGAGTGCTTTTCAGAGCTGTTCTTCACTGACAAATATCAATCTGCCTGAAGGCCTTATCAAGATAGCCAACGACGCGTTCAGTTCCTGTAATGAACTGCAGGGGATAGACATACCGTCCGGCGTTACGGAGATCGGAAATGCAGCATTCTGTGAGTGCGCCAATCTGACGCATATCGAGATCCCGGCCGGTGTATCGTCCATTGAGTATCTCACTTTTTACGGATGCTGCCGGCTTACTTCGATCACAGTAGATCCGGCCAATACTGTTTATGACAGCCGGGATAACTGTAATGCGATCATAGAAACTTCATCCAATACGCTTATCGTCGGATGTGCTGCCACCGTAATCCCGGCATCTGTTACCGCGATAGCCCGTGAGGCATTCAGTGCTCCGCTTGAATATAATACAATCTATTATAGAAAAAACCATGAGTGGCCGGAGTATCCGCGTCTGACAGAGGTCAACATTCCCGAAGGTGTAACATATATTGGCGACTGGGCATTTGCCGAGCGGCATTTTCTTGAAACGATCAGCATCCCGGACACTGTGCAGGAGATAAAAAGAGGTGCTCTAAAAGACTGCACATCCCTTGAAAGCGTTACAATACCGGAAGACATCACTGTTATAGAAGATGAGACATTTTACGGGTGCACCGCACTGAAGGATTTTGTGATTCCGGAAGGAGTAACGTCCATAGGGGAAAAGGCGTTTTATCAGTGCGAATCCCTGACAGATATAACGCTTCCGGCGGGACTTAAGACGCTCGGAGCAGATACTTTTTACGGATGCAAGGCACTCACTACGATCAATATCCCGGACAGCATTACCTCGATCGGGAATAATGCATTCCGGAATGCCGGCGCCGACACCGACGCGGGCAGCATACAGATAAATTATGAAGGCTCTAAATCGCAGTGGGCAGCAATCGAGGGAAGCGAGAATGCACCTGCGCCGGTTGCATATGGATTGCTGGATGTTACGTTTGAAGATGCAGGAGACACCCCGGCGCAGACAGTAAAAGCCGGAGAGAAAGTAACCAGGCCGGACGATCCCGTGTCCACAGAAGAGGGACGTGAATTCGCAGGCTGGTATCCAGACGCAGAATGCACGGTTCCATTTGATTTTGACCAGCCGATCCGTGAAGACACGGTGATCTATGCTAAATGGATCAACTGGATATCACTTACCGTCGGCGTATACGATAAGACAAATTCGAAGAGCGGGCAGGGCGGAACTTATACCTTCAATAATGAGGATATGACGCACACTATCGCCAAACATACGGTACCTCTTGGAAATGAAGTGACATTGGTCGCGGCACCGGCTGACGGCTACAGGTTCGAGGGATGGACGCTGGGCAGAGTAACAGGAAGCGATGATGATATGGTCATTCAGCCGATGGATGGACATCCTGTCAATACGGAAGCATCGATGAAGTTTGAAGCCGGTCCGGTTTACGCCGGCTATGCCATCTGTGCTGTATTCAGGGAGACCAGCGATACGCCGCCTGAGATCAATATATCCTCTCTGCAGGTTCAGGTCCCGGATGTGAGACAAAGTGACCGGATCGTGACCGCAGGAGACAGCATCAATATATCTGTGAAGATCACGGATAATGGCAGCGTAAAAAAAGCCCTGGCATGGTTCCTGCACGACCATAAGGCTGTTTCAGAAGAGGATGAATCCTATCTAGCGGTCAAAAAGGTCAGCTTGTCCAGACAGGATAATGATATCTGGACTGGTGTGCTGAAAATTGACAGCGATACAGAAACAGGAGAATGGAATCTCGGCTATGTGGAAGCCGATGATGATAACAATCATCATGCCGCTTTTTACAACAGCGCAAGCTATTACGTATAAGACTTCAGCCCATATGCAGATTTGTCCGAATATGATTTCTCAGTAGAGAAAAGCTATACAGTCACATTTGATTCTAACGGCGGCACAGAGATACTTCCGCAGACAGTGATCGCAGGCAGGATGGCAGCGAAGCCAGCTGATCCTTCCAGGGAAGGCTGGTATTTCGAACACTGGTATTCGGATGAAAATCTAACAAACACGTACGGGTTCTCGGAACCGGTCAATTCGGATATCACACTGTATGCCGACTGGATCACATTCATGGCTGTCGGTATTTATAACGAATCAAATCCTGAGAAGAATGCGTGCGGAACGATCGATATCG
>CAZRNI010000246.1:0-4123 GCA_964601425.1 uncultured Eubacterium sp.
CGCGATTGATACAGACGGCACCGTTAAGAATTTCGCAATGAACGATAAATGTGCTGCAGGTACGGGACGTTTCTACGAGGCAATGGCACGTTCGTTTGAGATGACGCTTCCGGAATTCTCGAAGCTTTCCCTCACTGCTAAAAATGTAATCCCGATCACGGCACAGTGTACTGTCTTCGCCGAATCTGAGGTAATTACGCTGGTAGGCGAGGGCAAACCGATGGACGAGATCGCGGCCGGCATCCAGATGGCCGTCGCAAAGCGGTGCTTTGTCATGGCCAAAAAAGCCGGCGCAACGGATTCCATCACACTCACCGGCGGCTGTGCGAAAAATGGCGGTCTGAAGTCGGCCATCGAGCATGTTCTGAAGCTGAAAGTTGTCGATCTTTCCATTGATCCGCAGCTGATGGGCGCACTCGGTGCGGCAGAATTTGCGCGGCAGAAAGGACTGGCAAAGAAATGAAATTGTTATTAAAGCTCTGCGGAAAACTGACCAAACTCCTGCTGATCGCGCTGGGTTTGCTGTTTGTCGTCTATTTCTGGAATCTGGATCAGAAGCTGATGGCCTGGGCCTATAAGCTGGTCAATCAGATCTTTGACCGCAAGAAACAGGATTTGAATTTCTGATAATTTAAGCGCTCCTGATTTTTCGATTGCGATCCCGGATCGCGCGAACTGCCGGAGGCTCAACGCAGAGATTCTGTCTTTCCCTGAAAGGTGTTCCTCATGAAGTTATACGATACGATTATCAATGAAACAGAACAGATTCTGCAGGCGGGCATCTGCCGGCGCACGCCGCCGGATCCCGCCCGCATCTGGAAGGACCGCGGGGAGAGCGAACTGATCATGCTGCGTGATGCAGCATTCGAACTGGGCGGATCCGGGCACGACTCGGTCAACTATACGTGCGTGACAACCACACCGGGACTCGTTCCGGAAGATGAAATCATTGTGTGCGGACCGGATCTTCCGGATATCCGGGAAGATGTTCCGTTTGCCCGGATCATTCTGCTCGAAACGGAAGATCTGATGGAACAGACAGACACAGAAAAAGCCTACCGGGCCATCCGTGACATCGAATTCATCCGGTATCACGTGTTTCCGGCAGGCTATATGGTCCGGGTATCATCCACCAGCAACGAGGAGCAGGTGCGCGTCAGCAGAAAAGTTGTCAATGCGGGGATCCGCTTTGCCTATGTGGGCGGGACGTACATCCGAAAATACCACACGCTCCCGCTGGTAAAACATGTGCGGGTGATCTTTGTCACGGATCCGGACACCGTTGCCGCGATGCTGCCCTATGCAGAAAAAGTCGACGGCATCACAAAGACGCTGACCCACATTCTCGACGGACTGCCCACAGACTGCGGGCATTGTAAGATGAAATCCGTCTGCGACGAGGTCGAAGGCATGCGTGAAATGCATCTCGGCAAGAAGAGAGACTGATCCACTGCGTTCAGTCTTCACTGCAGCGTATGACAACTTCGTTCTGCTCCAGATCAGCGGAAACGATCGCACCGCGGACTTCGCGGACATCACCGAAAAGATCCCGCAGGCGGATTGTATCGCCGTCGATATCAATGCGGCTGGTATTTTCCATCAGGAGGGTGTGATCCTGTTCACGGTAAATGTTTGAGAGGCACATTGGGACGCTCCTTTCGTAAATTGTGTTTTTTCAGTTATTGTCGTAGGCCGCGAGTGCCGCGCGGAGGAGTTCACTGCCGCGGCGGAATGCATCCTGTGCCTGTTCTGTAAGTCCGGCGGCCTCATTCCGGCCGGCGGTGCGCATCTCTTCGATCAGACTGTTCAGTTCGTCTGCGTGGTGCATGTTATGGTCGACATTATACTGAAGAAGCATCAGGGTTTTGTCTTTTCCTTCACTCTGGTCTGCAGTATGCACGTGTCCGTGCTCATGACTGTGTTCATGTGTATGATCATGTGCGTGGCTGTGTGAATGGTTATGACTGTGATTATGGTCGTGATTTGTATTTTCCATAAGGCACCTCCATATGAAAGGATTCTATCAATCATTATATCAATGAACCGTTTTTTATGAAAGCCAATAAGGAGGATTTTCATGAAGCAGCAATATGAACCTTTGTTTACTCCCTGGAAGATCCGGGATCTGGAGATCAAGAACCGGATCGTTCTGGCGCCGATGGGCGGCACCTGTATTTTCGGATGGATGGAGCCGACAGGCAGCCATTTTGATAAGGAGGCGGCACGTCTGCTCCTGAATGTCGCAAAAAACAACTGCGGCCTTGTCATTCCCGGCATTGCACCTGTCAAGGACATGCTTGGAGGAAAATGGCTGTATCAGAACAAGCGGAAATTCAAAGAACTGAAAGAATTCATGGATGAATTTCATAAGACCGGCGCGAAATTCTTCGTGCAGATGACCGCCGGCTTCGGAAGATCCATGGCACTGACCAAACCGCTCGCCATGCTCGCAAAGAATAAAATGCTGAATAAAATCGCAAGCCCGATTATTGACGCAGAATATCTTACCGCGGCACCGAGTGTTCTGCCGAACCGCTGGGCGGACGATGTCACCACCCGTGCCATTACCTACAAGGAAATTCAGGATATCATCTACGCGTTCGGCGAAACAGCGCGTCTCTGTAAGGAGGCCGGCGTCGACGGCGTCGAAGTTCACGCGGTGCACGAGAGATATCTTCTCGATCAGTTTACCCTGAAGTATTCAAACCAGCGTACAGATGAGTACGGCGGCTCTTTTGAAAACCGCTACCGCTTCGCAGTCGAAATTGTGCAGGAAATCAAAGAGAAATGCGGCGAGGACTTCCCGGTTTCCCTGCGCTACTCTGTCCGCTCCATGACCAAGGCATTCCAGTATGGCGCAATGCCCGGCGAAGACTTTGAAGAGATCGGCCGTGACATGGAGGAATCCGAGCGCGCGGTCAAATATCTGCAGGATGCCGGCTATGATATGCTGAACTGCGACAACGGCACCTACGATGCATGGTACTGGGCACATCCGCCGCAATACATGCCGCTCAACTGCAATCTGGAAGATGTCGAGCATATCAAACAGTTTGTAGATATCCCGGTTGTCTGTGCCGGCCGGATGCAGCCCGCAGACGGCGCGAAGGCAATCGCAGACGGCGGCATCGATGCGATGGCAGTCGGACGACAGTTTCTGGCAGACCCGCGCTGGCTCACCAAGCTGATGAAGGACCGCGAAGAAGACATCCGTCCGTGCATCTGCTGCCATACAGCCTGCTTCAACCTGACCAAACACAACGGCAGTGCGAACGACCAGGATCTCTCCGAGACCGCCGGCATGTGCCGCTGCGCAGTTAACCCGATTTCCATGCAGTCCACCAAATACTATGTGCGCCCCGCGAAGCATCCGAAGAAGGTTGCGGTCATCGGCGGCGGCATCGGCGGCATGGAAGCTGCGCGCATCCTGACGCTGCGCGGCCATAAGGTAACTCTCTATGAAAAGAGCGGTGAACTCGGCGGCATCTTTATTGCAGCTGCTGCACCGGACTTTAAGGAAAAAGACAAGGAACTGATTCAGTGGATGATCCGGCAGCTGAAGAAGCTGCACATCGATATCCGTCTGAATACTGAAGTCACAGCAGATACGGAGCTGGATGCAGATGAGATCATCATTGCAACCGGCGCAGACGCAAACAAAATCCCGATTCCGGGCGCTGCAGACTATGCAATGGACGCGACTGATTATCTGCTGGGCAAAAAAGAAGCCGGCGACAATGTTGTCATCATCGGCGGCGGCCTGACAGGCTGTGAAATTGCACTGGATCTTTTCCGCAAAGGAAAACATCCGGCGATTGTAGAGATGAAAGACGACCTGATCGCCGTCAAGAACATGTGTCTGGCAAACTCCAGCTACCTGCGTGACTGCTTCAGGACCAACGAAGTTCCGGTCTATCTGAACGCCGGCGTCAAGAATATCAGTGACACAGAAGTCCAGGTAGAATGCCAGGACAAGAGCATTGTAAACCTGCCTGCGGACAGTGTAATCATGTCTGTCGGCTACCATCCCGTTCCGCTTCTGGACGAAGACAAACACGTACATCTGCTCGGCGACTGCAAGAAAGTCGGCAATGTACGATCTGCCATCTGGGGGGCAGGGGCT
>CAZRNI010000247.1:0-4093 GCA_964601425.1 uncultured Eubacterium sp.
CATAACTCCTGAAGACATCCATATTCAAAATGTGGTTATTATTCCTCCAATAAAAAATGCTACAGATAGAGATTTAATCAAAAATGCTTTAATCAATTATGGTGCTGTAGCAGCCAGTCATTGTGCAAACTTTGATGAAAACAAGTATTTCAACAAATCAAGTAGTGCACAATATTGTTATGACAAACAGGAGTCAACTCATAGGATTTGTATCGTGGGATGGGATGATAATTATTCCAAGTATAATTTCCTAAAAACTCCCGAAGGTGACGGTGCATGGATAGTTAAAAACAGTTGGGGAACTGATTGGGGTGATGAAGGATACTTCTACCTATCATATTATGACACATCATTTGCAGACAAGGAGAGCGTCTGTTATATAATTAACAATGATCAATATACCAGGATTTACCAGCATGATGTTGGTGGAGATTCCAAATGGATTCCAGAAAGTAAATATTATGCCAGTATCTTCACGGCTGATGAGGATGAACTTATTGGTGCTGTTGGAACAGTATTCAATGAAAGTGGCAGAGAATATGAATTTACAATAACAGTAAACGATGTTGATGTATATACTCAAAGAGGAATAAGCAAAATAAGTGGATATGAAACAATTAAATTGGATAAAGTTGTTCCAATTAAAAAAGGAGATGTATTTAAAATTACCTTTGAAAACACAGCATGTGTTGTTCATAATCTTAGAATTCATCCACAAAAAGGTAAATCTTTTGTAAGTGATGACAAAAAAGAATGGGAAGATCTTTCTAAAGTATATTTTATAGCTATCCTAAAAGCATATGCACTACCTAAATTTAATACTAATATTACCTCTGCAGATGTTTCTACCTTATCTGATGAAATGACTAATGTCAAAGTAAATATAACTGATGAAAATGGAAATCCAGTAACAAACTGTACTGCTATCTTAACAGTCAATGGAACTAATTATACTGGTTCAATAGTTAACAGCACAGTCACATTTAAAAACATAAACTTAAATAATGGTAATTATACTGGTGTTATCACATATCTTAGTAATGACATTTATAATCCATCAAGCACCACTGTAAATGTCGAGATTAATAAAGTAAATACAATCCCTACAGACCCAGTCAAAGATAAAACACAATATAAAATAAACAAAATTAACACTATTCCTATTATATGGTATGATGGAAATGTATATTACACACAAAATGAAAACACAACTAATAACATCACCAATACAACTGAACCTGAACAAAACCAGACACTACCTTCAAATGAAGTTCAAAACAATACAAGTCAGTTTATTAATTCAAATCAAAATAGAAACCTCATATTAATTGCATTATTAGTATTGATATGTTTAACTTCAATCTATATTATAAGACGTAAAAGATAATATTTTTTTACGCCTACTCCTTTTTTTCGTTTTAATAATACACTTCTCTTTGAATAATTTCTTGACATAATTATAACAGAAAACGAGTTTTTACAAAATATTGGCAACATCTTTTTCAGAAAAACAGGATGGAGAAGTTCAATAATAAAGCAATGACAATATGTTCAATTAATGTAGTCATTATCTAATATTAGATTACAGTGAATATTTAATATAGTAAAAATAGATATGAAGAGATTCACTTATCTCCTCATCTGTATATTATTCAATAATATCTGATTATACTTTTAATACTGTTGTCATTTTTCCGGATTTGTATATTCCATTTTCTCCACTGATTATTAGTAATTCATAGAGTCCTGATTTTAGTGTATTATCAAATGATATGTCAATTTTGCCCTTATTGCTTGTTACATTATTTAATATAGTTTTACCATTTGTTTTAAATGCTAATTTTGTGATTGATACTAATAGTTCTCCTGTTTCATCAGTGATTGTTGCTTTTATCGTGGTTTTACCATCAGCAGTTTTTATGCTATCTGTATTTATGATTATTCCTTTTTTCTCTAGAGTTAATGTGACTATACCTTTAGTGATGTTTAAGATATTTGTTGCATTGATACTTGAATCATGGAATTTTGTTGTTCCACTGTATACTGCTTCGATGTATGTAGTATTTTTCATCCATACATTTTGTACTTTGTAGTTTATAGCTGCTATTCCATTATTCACTTCAGCATAGAGTGTGTTATTGTTTTCATCTTTTAGTGTTTTTCCATTTATTTTGAATATTACTCTTCTACGTTCGTTAAACAGTTAAGATAACGAATGAAATTTGACAACATTCGTTAACTATTTATAACAAATTTATTAATATTAAAAATATAAACTATTTTAACTTTTAATGGAGATAGAAAAATGAGTGAATATTTCAAATATGAAAATAAGGATTATGATATTCCTTTTTTAAACGGGATTCCAGAGCTTACAACTCCCAAGATTATAGTATTAGTTATAGGATTTTTAATCACATTCATAACACCATTTGTTGTTCCTCTAGAAGGATTTCATATCCAAAAAGCTTTAATAGTCTGTTTTGCAACATTAATTCCTATAATTTATGCTTTGAAAGGTAATCTGTCAATGATTTTTAGAGTTCCACAAGTTAAAGACATCAAAATAATAATTTTAGGTCTAATCGGAGTTATGATTTTATCAGCAATAATCAATTTTATTTTAACCGGAGGAATTGGTAACACTGCAACGGATGCTGCAATGAAGGGTAGTCCGACCGTATTACTAATTGGCTTAATAATCCAACTGGTCGGTGAAGAACTGTTCAAACTCATACCTTTAATATTAGTCGTTGCATTCACATACAAATCATTAGGACGTAAAAATGCAATAATTGCTGGAATTGTCATTTCACAATTACTCTTTGCATTGGCGCACATTCCTGCATACGGATTTGACTTAAAATTTTTAATTCTTGCACTGGGCGTGGGCGGCTGTATACTACCGATAACCTACATACATACAAAAAATGTTGCTGTACCATACTTCATACACTTAATTGAAGATCTAATAGGATTAGTTGTTATGCTTGGAACTGCAGGACTTTTATTTTTCTAGATTATGGAAATATCCATAATCATTTTCTTTATGAGGCAAGCATACCACCACATATACTATACGAATAAACCACCTCTCGTTAGTCAGCCCCATAAAACAAATAACATTAACGACGACCATTTTGAAATAGAAACTTGTTTTTGAAAAGTAGTTGTATATGCAGAGTTGAAAAGTAAATTGATTTTGAGAAACCTTGCCGTTAATGTAATACATACATTATTAAATTGTAAGTAATTACAATACATTCATTTTAATTAACAGTAACATTGATTATTTGATAGGTTACATCAGTTGGGAAAAATAGTCATGGAAGGATAAATATTTATTTTAATGAAATGAATATAATTTATAATTTTTTAAACTCATCGAAAAGTTTTTTTTGCCCCTGCTATAACAAAAGCATAATTATATTTTACATTATACTTTTCAGACTTATAATCAGCATCATTTCTTTTATCACGAAGTTCAAATAGAAGTCTCGCAATTTTCCTACCCCTTCTTTGTCTATTTAAAAAAGGATTGTCATGAAAAATTTCATATGTTTTTTCATGAACCTTAGCAGATTTGGAAGTCATAATTTCTTCAAGTTCTTCATCACCACCCCATAACCTATGTTCAATAATATAATCCCTACAAATACAAAAAGCAGAATAATAAAATCTACTAATACCACTTCTTAATTCAGCAGGATTATCTGAACCTGAAAAAGAATCAGCAAAATTATAATATTCGCACCAGTCAAATTTTTCTTCAGAACTCATTCAAACTCCACAGATAATAATATATTATCCAAAAAATCATCATGATTTACTTTTGCATATTTTTCAGACAATGCAGTATTTTCATTATTTATTTTAAATTTATCTGCAAATTTTAATCTATCAAATATCCTAGGAGATTTAAAAGAATTGCCAGCAATAGAGTATGTAATAGTTCCATTCATTCTAACTCACGGTAGTGTAAAAAATTTTGTGGAATGATATAATATTTATACGATTTATTACCCTCTTAAAACCATAAAAATCACATTTAAAAAATAATAAACCAAATGTGGTGAAGAACAATAAATTAATG
>CAZRNI010000248.1:0-3009 GCA_964601425.1 uncultured Eubacterium sp.
ATATTCCCGGCCTCAGGAATTCTTTTCGGTGAGTTTTACATGAGATGTAATAACAAGAAAAAACTATTACGTCTCTGGCCGTTGGGACTGGCAATCGCGCTCACGTATTTTTTGACATCGTGGTTTATCGAGGGCGGTTTTTTATCAGAAACCCATCATTACTATTTTATGACCACGATCGATGCAGTGTTCTGTATAATAAACATTTATGGTGTGATTGGTTTCTGTTATTTGTTATCTGCGTTACTGCCGGCTTCCGCGATAAAGTTTTTCTCAAAAATGAGCGGAAACCTGAATGAATTATACATTATCCAGTGGTATTTGATCCCGCTGACCTATATTTTTATTTGTTTCTTTAACAGAGATATCATATTTGGTGATTTATCGCTTATTATCATTGCACTTCTGGAAATCGCTGCTTCGGCGGCACTGGCAGCTGGTTATAAAAATTTACGGAAGAAAGGAAAATAAGTATGACCGGAACGATTAAAAAGAGATTCACAATGTTCTTCCTGTCATTGTTTACAGCAACTGCACTTCTGGGTTCCTTTGCAGAGCCTGTCCGAGCTGAAAATAGTGAAGTAAACAGAAAATCATTAACACAAAAGAAGGTAGAGCTGATACTCGATTCTGAAGCATCGGAAGAAACGGTCGCAGTTGATGCTGCCAATATGGCCGACGAATCTGATGAAGGAACAGGTGTGCATGCCGATCCTGAAACATTTAAAAAGAATTTCCGCCTGTCACCGGAACAGAAGGAATATACGATTCAGGAATGTGAGAAAGTTGTATCACAAATTATCAAACCCGGGATGAGTGATCTGGAAAAGTATTATACGCTTGCAGTATGGGCCAATAAACATGTCGTTTATGACTGGCAGTTTTGGTCCGTGCGCTATTTTTTTGAATATTACAATCATCAGTGGGACGCTTATGGTGCAATGAAGGAAGATGAAAAATCAGTATGTGTAGGCATTGCAATCTTCTATTCGAATTTGTGTCATGCAGCTGATCTTCCTTGTAAGTTTGTCAGAGTTCAACCCCAAATGCTGGATCATACGATCGATTATATCCCGGATATCAATGGAAATGCGTATTATATGGACGTAACAGAGAATCTGTTTTTTATGTCTGAGAGATCAAATCCGTTTGAGCCGATCGATAAGGTTTTTTCCAAAATAACGCAGGATTGTAACGCCAATACCTTTGATTTTCAAGGGAATGAGGAAGGGATGTGGAATGCGCCGGAAATAAAAGAATGTTATGATAAACCATTCGCTAAATGGTTTGAGGAATATGCACTGCATAAAAACACAACGAAGAAATTTGATACGGACTATGTAGAAAAGGGAAGCGGGGATGGCACGCACCACGCGTCGTATACTTCTTATCCATCAAACTTTACGGAAAATCCTGATGTCTGGTTCCTTGATGACTTTTATGAAAATCCGTCAGAAATAAAAGATAAAGTTCTCCATAACACATTTGACGAACAATTGCTGAGTGTGTCCGGGATCAGTAAGAACTACGAGTGTGATAAAGAAGATTTGATAGCGGCAGTTAAGCAGGACCTTGAGCAGGACAGCTCATACGTAAAGTACTTTCCGACTGGCACAGGCGGAGAAATTACAGCAGAGTCAGCGAATCTTACAGAAGGTGTTGATTATGAAATATCATGTGAAGAAGGCGCTGAACCAAATATGATGAATGTCATTCTGACAGGGAGAGGAGAGTATAATGGTAAATACACAATCCCGGTTACAGTGAAGACTGCTTATGTTGAAAAAGAACCTGCTGTTAAGAAGAATCTTGTCTATGATGGAACGCCTAAGGAACTGATCGAGCCAGGCGAAGCATTTGGCGGCGAGATAGAATATGCTCTCGGTACGAGAACAGCCCCGGAAGGTGAATTTACCGAGAAGATTCCAACTGCGACGGATGCAGGAAAATACTATGTCTGGTATCAGGTAGTGGGAGATGATACACATGTTTCTGCGCAGCAAACATATATAGGAAAAGTGGCGGAAATTGATCCGAGGGATGTGAATATCATCGCAGAGAATGTGACCGTTTCAGTTGGAAAAACTGCGGTGATATCGCCGGAAACAGATATAAAAAAGCCGGTGATGTTTAACTTTTACACGATCGATGAGGATATCGCGACAGTGGACCAAAACGGCACGGTTACGGGACTGAAGGAAGGCCGCACGATGCTTGCTGTCTCCGGTTTTTTGAAATATGCAAGTCAGAATTACCGGACGGGTGAACCCAAATGGGTGATCGTTGATGTTGTAGAGGATGCAGTCGATATTGATCGTGCGGAGGTCGTGCTTTCCAATACAGCATTTACTTATAATGGTACGGTTCAAAAGCCATCCATCAAGATAATTAAAGGGCAGGAGCTGAAAGAGGGGACAGATTATACGACAGTCTGGTCGAATGAATCATCGCAGGACGCGGGAACATACACGGTAACAATTATAGGAAAGGGAAAATACACCGGAACAGCGAAAGCGACCTACACAATTAATAAAGCTGCAAACCCGATGACTTTGAAAGCAAAGACAGTCAAGATCAAGTACAGCAAGCTAAAGAAAAAAGCACAGTCAATCAAGCGGGCTAAGGGATTTAGTGTAAGCCGGGCGGAAGGTAAAGTCGCCTATAAGCTCGTTTCTGCCAAAAAAGGAAAGAAAAGTTTTAAGAAGAAGTTCCGCATCAATGCAGAGACCGGTAAGATCACTGTGAAAAAGAACCTGAAAAAGGGCACCTATAAAGTGAAGGTCAAAGTTAAGGCGGGAGGAAACACGAATTTCGAGGCGTCTGCCTGGAAGAAGATAACGTTTAAAATAAAAATCAAATGATTCACCGGTCTAGAGCACGGAACGATCCGTGTGAATCATATATATAACTTTCGGGAAGGAGAAAATATTAAGAAAAGATTGACAGATCGTAAAAAGTGCGTAAAATGTAAAAAGTAGCAATCTGCTATTTAATAAAGGGGAAAGGGGA
>CAZRNI010000248.1:3019-4085 GCA_964601425.1 uncultured Eubacterium sp.
ACTATATGTTTTGTCCATTTTGCGGAAGCGATATTGCAGATGGCAGTAAAATCTGCCCGAAATGCGGGGAGCGCATTCTGGAAAATCTGCAGGAAACAAATACAGATGCAGACGAGATGATTCGTAAAATCGACGATGAGCTGGCCGAAAAAGCAGATACAACGGCAGAAACGACAGCAGCGATGCAGCGGCGTCCGCATCCGAATTCTGATCGTCAGGCACAGAGAGAGAAAAACTATACATCACCTTATCAGATTGAGGATGATGAAACGTATAAACGGACGATGGCCCGCAGGGCAGCAGCCAGAAAGCGGCAGCGTAATCAGCGAATTATTCTGGGCGCGATTCTTGCTGTGATTGCATTATTGGCAGTTGTACTTGTGATGGCGATTGTCAGCCCGCAGTCACTTCCGTTTTTCGGAAACAGTAAGACTTCGACTGCTGCAACATCCACAGACAGCAAAAGTGCAGTTGCGGAGGTGACCGTTACACCGACGGCAACGCCTACACCGACGCCGACAGCAACGCCTACACCGACGCCGACAGCAACGCCTACGCCTACGCCGACGGCAACACCGACGCCGACACCAACACCGACACCGGAGCCAACGCCGGAACCCACACCGCTTCCGACACCGGAGCCGACACCGGAACCGGAACAGCTCGAAGCTACACAGGCGGGCAGCAACAATGATTATGTACTTCCGAACAGCAGTTCCCAGGTACTTTCCGGCAGCCAGCTTTCCGGCCTGTCTAAATCACAGCTGCGTCTTGCCCGCAATGAAATCTATGCGCGTCATGGACGCAAATTCGATGATCCGGAGCTGCAGGCATACTTCAACAGTCAGAGCTGGTATAACGGAACCATCGATCCGGGCAGCTTTGATACAATGTCACTCAGTCAGACGGAGCGCACAAATATCGAATTAATTACACAGTACGAAAACCTGTAAGGAATATTACAAAGTATAATTATGCAAAGAGAAGGCGCGGCAGAAATGCTGCGTCTTTGTTGGAGTAAAGAAATAGTCAGTTGAATTAATAATAAAATAAAGAGTATTGGTCT
>CAZRNI010000249.1:0-4066 GCA_964601425.1 uncultured Eubacterium sp.
GACCCGGCGTCCGTGTCTCCGCCGGAATGATCATCGGTCAGTGTGCGAAACCGGAAGATAGTGAAGTGAACGTCTGCAAGACCAAACACCTGACCAACACGCGGTCATCCTCTGCCGACGAAGCACTGACACTGACAACACCGAAAATTCTCTCACTGGACGAGGCACTCGAATTCATCGATCAGGATGAACTGGTCGAGGTCACACCCGAGACACTGCGCATACGCAAGCGCCAGCTCGACTCCCGCCTCCGCAAACGAGAAGCCATGAAATAAAAAGGATGCACTTTCCACGCAGCTCAGGTGAAATTCGCTGCGCCGGAAAGTGCATCCTTTTGAGTGAGTCAGAATGATACGTCCCTGTTGACTCACTCGCCTGTTACCTTACAGTCCTGTCCCGATCAGTTCCTGCAGTTCCTTAATCTCATCAAGGATCTCATTCACCTCCGCATCCGAAAGCCGTTCTGCCTTTTTGCGGGCCATTCGGTCCAGCACAGCGGTATGCCGCTGGATTTCCCGCTTTTTATCACGCGTCAGCTCTTTCTTGTTCACCTTCAGATACTGGTGTCCGACTGCCGCCATTCTTCCGGCATCTGAAACCGCATCGAACCGTTTCTTCCGGACGACGTCATCGGATGAAAACGCCTGTGCCTCAAAGACGGCACGCTGAATTTCATCCTCAGTCATATTGGTCCCCGCAGTAATGGTTATGGATTTTTCACGTCCGGTTCCCAAATCCTTTGCAGACACGTTGACAATCCCGTTTACATCAATATCAAATGTCACTTCTATCTGCGGAACGCCTGCCGGTGCACGTTTAATACCGGTCAGCCGGAAATTTCCCAGCAGTTTATTATCCTTTGCAAACTGCCGCTCGCCCTGCAGCACTTTGATATCAACCGATGTCTGAAAATTAGATGCAGTCGAGAAAATCTGTTTATGACTTGTAGGGATGGTTGTGTTCCTGTCAATAATCTTGGTCGCAATTCCGCCGATCGTTTCGATCGACAGGGAAAGCGGCGTCACATCCATCAGGATCAGATCCGTGACAAATTTATCCGAAGCCTCTCCGGCAAGGCGCGCAGCCTGAATTGCCGCACCGAGTGCAACACATTCATCCGGATTGACGTTGCCCGAAGGCTCTTTTCCCGTCAGCTGTCTGACTTTTTCCCGTACAGCCGGCATTCTTGTAGAGCCGCCTACCAGCAGCACCATGCCGAGTTCCGATGCTTTTACACCGGCATCCTGCAGCACCTGCTGCACCGGCGCCTCTGTCCGGCTGACAAGATCAGAAGTCAGTTCTTCAAATTTTGCGCGGGTTATATCAAAGTACAGGTGTATCGGTTCCCCTTTCAGCGTTGCAATAAAAGGTATATTGATGGATGTCTGCACTGCTGTGGAAAGCTCTTTTTTTGCTTCTTCACATGCTTCTTTGATACGCTGCACGGCAGATATATCCTTCGCAAGATTGATCCGGTTTTCTCTGCGATATTCTTCTATAATATAGTCTGAAAGGCGGCGGTCGAAATCATCCCCGCCCAGATGGTTATCTCCGGCTGTCGCGAGTACCTCGATAAGACCTTCACTGATCTCGATCAGAGAAACGTCAAACGTACCGCCTCCGAGATCAAAAACCATGATCTTCTGCGGCGTCGCGTGATCCAGACCATACGCCAGCGCTGCGGAAGTCGGCTCGTTGATAATACGAAGGACCTCCAGTCCGGCGATGCGGCCGGCGTCCTTGGTTGCCTGACGCTGTGCGTCGTTGAAATACGCCGGAACCGTAATCACGGCACCCGTCACATCTGTGCCGAGGTATGCTTCCGCATCCTTTTTCAGCTTCTGCAGAATCATAGCAGAGATTTCCTGCGGCGTATAATCATGATTATCTGTCCTGAAACGGAAATCCGTTCCCATCTGCCGTTTGATCGATGAAATCGTCCGCGATGCATTAACTGCTGCCTGACGTTTGGCTGTGCTTCCCACCAGACGCTCACCGATTTTAGAAAATGCAACAACGGAAGGCGTCGTACGACTGCCTTCCGAATTACTGATAACAACCGGCATACCGCCCTCATAGCAGGCGACGCAGCTGTTTGTCGTTCCGAGATCAATACCGATGACTCTGTCCATATCGGTTTATTCTCCTTTTTCAATCAGATCCTGCAGATAATCGTGGGATGAACCCATCGAGCGCTCTTTCCGGTACAGTTTAAAAATACGCTGGTCCGTAGGCGGCGGCTCTACAACCTTTGTCTCAGGCTGCGGTACATCCGCATATTCGATCTTGCCGCGAATCTCCTGCATGCGAAAATCCACAGCCGTGATAACATCTGCACACTCCCGCAGTTCCTCTGTGATTTCCTCTGTATTCTCCAGATCCTTATTATATTTCAGCTGATGTTCCACACTGGCCCAGAAATCCATGGCAATCGTCCGGCACTGGATCTCTACACGCCGCATTTTCTTCTCCTTTGAAAGAAAAATCGGCACCTCAACGATCAGATGCAGGCTCCTGTAGCCGCTGTCTTTTGGATGTTTAATATAATCCTTGATATCAATCATCCGGACATCATCCTGATGCAAAAGCAAATCAGCGATAGAATAAATATCTTCCGGAAAGCTGCAGACGATCCGCACGCCCGCAATATCAGAAATGTATTTCTCGATATTTTCAATTGTGACGTCCAGTTCCTTTCTGCGCAGCTTTTTCAGGAGACTGTCCGGTTTTTTCAGACGTGACTTAATCGTCTGAATCGGATTTCTGTTGTAGGAAAGCGCAAACTCATTGTTCAGGACATTGAGTTTCGTTTCAATTTCCATGATTGCACAGCGGAATTCCATCATCAGATGTGTATACTCCTGCCGGAAATCTCGAAACTCATCAACTTTATCTATATTCAGGGCGTCAATCTGATTGATCGCATCATTTACAAATTCCATATACATTCTCCCCATTACCACTTCTTGAGGACTTCATAAACCATATGCACCGGCAGTCCGACCACATTAAAATAGTCACCTGTGATCTGCTCCACATGCCTCGAAAACACCCCCTGGATTCCGTAGGCACCCGCCTTGTCCATCGGTTCTCCTGTTGCAATATATGATTCAATTTCTTCATCACTGAGCGGACCGATTTTCACTTCTGTCCGCACAGCAAAACACTCTTTTTGGGCCACAAATTGCGCACGCCGCTCTGCAATTGTGACGCCGGTATAGACATCGTGCGTCCTGCCCTGCAGCTCCTGAAGCATTCTTTTGGCATCTGCCTCATTTTCCGGCTTGCCGAGAATCACGCCATCCATTGCGACGATTGTATCCGCTCCGAGGACGATCGTCCCGGGCGGCTCCTGCTCCAATACATCCATGCACTTTCTGCAGGAAAGCTCTTTTACAACTTCCTCCGGATCTTTCAGAGATGTTGTTTCATCCACTTCGCTTGTACGCACCGCAAACGGAATACCTGCCGTGGCAAGCAGCTCACGTCTTCTGGGTGATCCGGATGCGAGTATTATTTTCTGCATTCTTTTCTCCATCGGTTCGATCCCTTCCGGGATCCCTGCGGGTACACCCGCAACGTTTTATATTTCAAATGCAGAGCAGAGCTGTAAGCCGGGTTATGTCTTGTATGATCATCTATCTTAAGCCCTGCCGTTGCCGGCAGGGTCCTGCGACCCACCTGAGGACGAGACGGGCCGCCTCATGGTCCTCTGTTCGGTCTTGCTTCAGATGGGGTTTACAGAGCCTGCGCGTGTCACCACCGCAGCGGTAGTCTCTTACACTGCCTTTCCATCCTTACCTGCGCGCGGCAGGCGGTCTATTTCTGTTGCACTATCCCTGGAGTCGCCTCCGCCGGACGTTATCCGGCATCCTGCCCTGTGAAGCCCGGACTTTCCTCACGGCCTTTCGGCCCCGCGATCATCCGCCCTGCTCCGTTTTTCATATATACCATGCCCACGCCGTTTTTTCAAGAAAAGATGCAGGCGCTCCTGCCGCTTTTTCATCTAAAAATGTGGCGAAGCATGCTGGTCAGACATGCCCCGCCGGAGAAATACTTATGGCTT
>CAZRNI010000250.1:0-4054 GCA_964601425.1 uncultured Eubacterium sp.
CCGCCGCGATTTTATGCCGGTTTGCAATGTTTCCTACCGACAGGCAGAAATAAATCATCAGAATGAAGCATACGATTTCTACAATGATAAGAACGACTGTCAGCACGGTGTTCAGGTTGAACTGCTGCATCAGAAACAGCATCTCTTTCCAGAAATCCACCGCACCCGGCGAATGGATCAGGCCGGCCGTCAGCATCATCACCAGACCGGAAATACCTGCTGCAATCACGGATAATACCGTCCAGTACAATGCCGTAAGCACTTTCGATATCACAAGCATCCAGGTCGGCACAGGCAGGGTGTGCATCAGATATCCCTCGCCCGAGAGAAGATTCCGATAGAATCTGGATATGATAATCGCAACCGTCATCACAAACATCGCGATGATCAGGAAGATATAGATAATCATCAGAATCGTGACTGCTGTATCAAAGGGACCGCTGTAAATATATTCCGTTGATCCGGCCGCTTCCGCCGCCTTCTGAACTGCATTCAGTTTTGCGAGATTTGCCCGGTTTACAAATCCGGCCACCGCGCCGCAGATAATGACGGCCAGATACATGATGCCCAGAAGCCGCACAGTTGATTTCCATTCATATTTGAATAATTTGCCTAACATCTGAACACCTCCCTGAACAGCGCATCTACAGACTTCCCGTGCTGTGCGCGGATGTTATCAACCGAATCATGCAGCACCACATGTCCTTCCTGCAGGAAAATCACCTCGTCCAGTACCCGCTCAATATCTGCGATCAGGTGTGTGGACAGCATCACCCGCGCATCCTCCGAATAATTGTTAATGATGGTTTCTAAAATATAATCCCGCGCTGCCGGGTCCACACCGCCAATGGGTTCGTCCAGAAAATACACCTTTGCCTCACGGCTCATGGCCAGAATCAGCTGTACCTTTTCTTTATTACCCTTTGAGAGTGTCTTAAGTTTTGCATTTCCATCCAGGCCCAGCGAAGCCAGCATCGTCATTGCCTTCTCCATATTGAAATCCGCATAGAAATCCTGAAACATCTCCAGGAGTGCACTGACGTTCATCCACGGGAACAGATACTCTGCATCCGGCAGATAGGAAACAATTGCCTTCGTCTCCGGCCCCGGTTTGTTTCCGTCAATCAGGATCTCTCCGGAGGTCGGCTGCAGCAGTCCGTTTGCAAGCTTCAAAAGTGTCGTCTTTCCGCTGCCGTTTGGTCCCAGCAGACCGACAATCCGTCCGGAATCCAGTGAGAAACTGACATCGTCCAGAGCCCGTACATCTTTCCCATATTGTTTCGTAAGATTCTGACACACAATCAGATCACGCATCCGTATCACCTGCCTTTGTCTCTTTGATCTCATCTAAGATCTGTAAAATTTCTTCCTTGTCAAATCCCAGCTCCTGCATCTGCCGGATAAACTGCTCAGAAGCCTTTCTTGCAATATCTCTCCGCATCTGTCTGATCCTTTCCGCATCCTCCGTCACAAAACGCCCGCTTGTCCGGACCGAATACACCAGCCCGCCGCGCTCCAGTTCCGCGAATGCCTTCTGCATCGTATTCGGGTTGACACCTGCTTCACTCGCCAGTTCCCTGACCGGCGCCAGCCGGCTCCCCGGCGGATACTGTCCGGTCATGATCCTTCGTTCAATCTCCTCTACAATCTGCAGGTAAATCGAACGTGTGTTATCCAATTCCCATGCCATCGAATTCCTCCTTTGCCATGTATGATTACACGTAGTTTTATACTTGCTGTTTTCTGTGTGCTTCGTTTGATTGCTCTGTTTCTCTGTTTCTGAAACACTGTTGAGCCTTGTATTATTGTGTTGTTGTATTATCTGATTAATACAATACTACGGAATCATAGAACTGTCAATAGGGAATTTTAAAAAATCCCTTCGCACTCCACTAAAAAAGGAGCCGCCGCAATGGTGCTATGCTGCCCACCAGCAGCACACCATCATATGACAGCCTCCTTCTCATATCAGATTACGTATTTATTTGGAGATTATTATTTCATTTAAAAAAACAAGCATCCTGCTGCAGGCTTCTTCAAATGCCTGTCCCTTGAATCCATGCCTGCCTCCGCATATTCTGCAGAAGCGACAATCCGGAATGATGCCGACTGCTTCTTCTGAAACGGAAATATCAACAACATCGTCTTTGTCTCCGTGCAGGATTAATACCGGTTTGGTATATTCCGCCAATTCTCGGTACACATCATAATCCCAGATATCATCCGCATATCCTCTTCCCAGCATTATCCATCCATTGAACAGATCAAATGATTCCGGAATCTGCTCCTTTGTATGAAAAAGACTGTGCATACGCTCCGGCAGGTCCAGCGGCGGATATAAAAGGATCAGACCTGCAATTCCGAGCTTATCATCAAGCTGTCTGTCCCGGCAGGCCGTCAGCGCTGATGATACTGCTCCCTGGCTTCCGCCGGCCAGAAAGATCTTCTTCGGATCAACAAACGCCCAGTTTTTTGCAGCTGCTGTCACTACTTTCAGATCTTCAATCCAGGTGACCAGGGACGCATCTGTCGTTTTCCCGCTGCTGCGCCTTGGACGGACAACTTCGCCTTTCCAGTTACAGAAAACGGTCCCGCCACAATAATCAAA
The DNA here is from genome assembly GCA_964601425.1 of uncultured Eubacterium sp. Classification (GTDB taxonomy): domain Bacteria; phylum Bacillota; class Clostridia; order Lachnospirales; family Lachnospiraceae; genus CADBRN01. Next base: position 2,609 of record CAZRNI010000250.1, read on the forward strand.
TGTGTACACTGCATAACCGGATGCTGCCAGACGTTCTGCGTATGGGACACCAGATTCATGATTTTTCCCAAGTTCATGCGAAAAGATCACAAGCGGATAACGGCCGGTTCCATCCGGAATATAGGCTTTTCCATAAATTTTATATTTTTCCGGTGCCGCAGAATCTCTCATCTGCGTCCTGCTGCACCAGATTTCTTTGCTGATAAATGTTCTTGTCATATGATACTGCTGCTATTATTGATATGCTGCCGATTCGTCTGACTTCGCGTAACCTGCTGTCTGATCAGCTACTGCCTGCCCGACTTCCTTCAGTTCGTCTGCCGCCTGTCCTTCTTCTTTATTTTTATAATGGATCACTTTATCCAGAAATTTCCGGTAAGCTGCTCCCTTTCCGTTACTGAACCGCTTTTTTGCAATCTCTGTACCGCCGATTGCAGAGGCCACTGCCGCCAGAACCGTAATGGCGAGTTTTCTTTTCCATCTCATTATTTATTCACGCTCCATTTATCCAAAATCTTTTCGTTGGACTTGCTGCTCACATAACCGTTGTAAAGTCGCCAGAATGCGCCGGTTCTATTTCAAATCATCCGTCGCCTATGATTGTTTCGTTACTCACCGCCTATAAAAGCGGGGTCATCTTCCACTGAGGTATAAAATCCGGTCAAATCCCAGATCATATGCCCGCACCCGCATTCCGTGACGATCCGCTTCTTCATATGGAACATCCTTTCCGGAAAAAATTGCCCGGGCACCTTCAATTAATTTCGTGATCGTTCCCTTGGAAACCGGCATGTCCGCATGTGACGGATAAATCACGTCAAACCGTTCCCCGTATTCCTGCAGATGCAGAAGTCCCAGAATATAGGCCTCCAGATCCCGGTGCATGCCGAACATATAGATCTCTCCGTTCTCCTGTACCGGATCGCCGCCGTACAGGCATCTTCCTGCTATGTCCAGCACCGTAATGCTGCCCGGTGTGTGTCCCGGAACATGAATGATCTCCAGCATGCGTCCGCCAAGATCAATCTGCGTTCCTTCATAGACCGGCTTCAACGTTCCTTTTCCGTGATGCAGATTATGATAAACGATCGCTTCGGACGGATGCATATAGAATTCATCAAAAACACGGTTTCCGGCGATGTGATCCGGATCCGCGTGTGTATTCAGCAGCATCAGCGGCAGATCTGTGACTTCCCGCGCAATCTGCTTTACATCGAGTCCGCTGATACCGGAATCGATTATGAGTGCCCGCGCATCTCCTGCCAGAATAAAGAATCGTACATTCTCATCCTGTACCGCCCATGTACGGGGGGAAATCTGTATCACCTGATAATCCATACCCTGCCGTTCCTTTCTTTAACTGCCGACGATTTCATGTCCTTATATCTTTTCGTGACATACTCCCACCACCTACGCGATGCGTTGAGGTGGGGGCTTCCTGCTCAA
>CAZRNI010000251.1:0-4051 GCA_964601425.1 uncultured Eubacterium sp.
GTTTGATTTTACTCATGGAATACCTCAAATTTATAACCTATTCCGCGGACAGTCGTAATGGACCAGTCCGGATGCGACAGACGGTCTGTTTTGGCACGGAGTCTTTTTATGTGTGTGTCAACTGTCCGTACATCGCCGAGATAATCATAACCCCAAACTTTGTCAAGGATCTGTGTGCGTGTAAAGACCATTTCCGCATACATTGTAAGAAGCAATAATATTTCAAACTCTTTCCTTGTCAGATCAAGTCGTATTTCTGAGATATATACCTTAAATGCATCAGGATACATTTTCAGGCTTCCACGGATCAACGGAGCGTTGGCAGTCTCTTCAAAAACAGCAACCCGGCGAAAGATTGCACGCAGTCTTGCCATTATTTCCGCCGGAGAAAAAGGTTTCAGGACATAATCATCCGCCCCGAGATCCAGACCCATGATCCGCTCGCCGTCTTCACCCAGAGCGGTAACCATGATGATCGGGACCTGAGAGGTCATTCTGATTCTGCGGCAGACTTCAAACCCGTCCATAATCGGCAGCATAACATCAAGAAGGATTGCATCATAATTATTCTGCTCAACTTTCAGGAGAGCCTGCAGTCCATCGAAAGCGGAATCTACAGAGTAGCCCTCCTGCAGCGCATATTGAGTCAGAACGTCTACTATTTTTTCATTATCATCACAAATAAGCAGTTTTCTCACGTTACCTCACAATTGACTCGTTCCAGATCCGCGAAAAGCTCATCTGTAAGCCTTATATAGCTGGGATGTGATCTTTCTCTGGGTCTTGGCATATTGACTTTTTCGATCCGTATGATTTTGCTTTCACCGGCTCCCATGAGAACTATCCTGTCAGAGAGGCAGATTGCTTCGTCAACGCTGTGAGTGACAAAAAGAATCGTTCTCCTGTGAAGTTCCCAAATGCGAAGCAGTTCTCTCTGCAGAATAATGCGTGTATAAGCATCAAGTGCTCCGAATGGTTCATCCATCAGCACAATATCCGGAGAATTGGCCAGTGTACGTGCGATTGCAACACGCTGCTTCATGCCGCCGGAAAGTTCATGCGGCATCGCAGAGGCAAATTTTTCCATGCCGATCATTTGCAGGTATTCTTGTACAGCAGCCTCTATTTCCGAACGGCTTTTCTTCTGCAGCCGCAGTCCGAGTCCTATGTTATCAGCTACATTCAGCCAGGGAAGAAGGGAATAGCTCTGGAAGACTATGCCTATTTCACGGCGGGGTTTTTTTACTGAAGAACCCCGGTATAAAACATTTCCGCTGTCTGCCTGTTCGAGACCGGAGAGAATGCGGAGCAAAGTGCTTTTGCCGCATCCCGAAGGGCCCAAAATGCAGATAAATTCATTCTCCTCTACATCCAGACAGATATCTTTGAGAACAGTGCGACGCCCTTTGCTGTCGATAGAATCAAATGTTTTTGTGACGTGACTGATTTCCAGTATTTTCGCCATTGATCCGGAACCTCCTTATTATCCCTGTGAGAACCATGCAAAGCAGCGGTCGGAGATGATACGAAAGATTCCATCCAGCAGAGCCCCTATCAAACCAATACAGATCATTCCGGTTATGACCAGATCCATTCTGGCAAGTTCGTATGCATGTGTGATCAAGTATCCAACGCCGCACATGCTTCCTGGCAGCATTTCCGCACTGACCAGGCAGATCCATGCAGATGTGAGGCCCATGCGAAGGCCGTTTATCATGTTCGGCATGGCAGCAGGTATCAGAACTCGTAAGAAGATGTCCTGTTCTGTAGCCCCCAGAACTCTAACACTCTCAATATAGTTCTTTCGAACCGTACTGACACCGAACATAACATTAGCCCACACCGGATAGAAGGTGCCGAGTGCGATCAGGAAGATCATGGAGATCTTGAAATTATCCCAGACCGCAAAATTCGGACCGGGCTGCATGTGCAGGAGGCGGGCGATACTTCCTACTCCGAACCATCCCAGAACCAGCGGCTGCCAGGCAATGGCCGGAATCGGTTTAAAGAGGACAAGAAAATTCTCTAAGAATATACGAACAGGGCGAAAATATCCCATCAATAAACCGAGCGGAACTGCTATAAGGCATCCAAGGAAATAGCCCAAAATAACACGGACAAGGCTGTAAATGATATTTCTGGGTATGCTTCCCAGCCCTATGAAATTGTCGAATGCATTGATAAAATTGTCAAGAACCAACCCAATAGAAGGTAATACTGCCGAACGGGAAATACGTTCGGCAGCAATTGTCCATACGATAAGAAACAGGGCAGGCATGATCATAGAAACGGTTGCCTCTGCAAGTTTTTTCTTTTTCATATGCGTTCTTAGTTATTTCAGTGCTTCCTCCGCGAAGGAATAGTTAAATACAGTATCTTTGATGTCGTCATAGGTGACGCCGGAAAGTCTACCGGTTAATTTGCCCATTTTGTTCATGGCTTCGACATAGATCGTCATACCGTTTACAAACTTGTCATTCGGGGCAATAGCATATGTGGTATCATTCTGCTTCAGTTCTTCTACAGAAAGACCCACCCACTCACTGAGTGCTTCCGCGGTTGCATCACGCTCTTCATTGGCATAGGAGAAGATTCTGTTGGTTACGACTGTCAAAGCCTGGATGATTTCGGGATATTCTTCTGTAACGGATTTCATGGCATTCATTGTGCAGCAGGGGAAATCCACCCATTTTCCGCCCGGAAGATCATCAAGTCTGGCAATAATCTTGCCGACCTCCTGTTCCTCGGCTTTCTGAGGATGCGGGACAGGGCCTGCCCAGACTTCAACCTGGCCGGAGGACAGAGACGGGATCAGATTGCTGAGACCTTTAAGATCCATCATGACGACGTCCGCTTCATAGTCAGCGGTATCTTCTGTAACAGTGAGACCTGCTTCCGTCAGCGCATATTCCAGTACGATACGCGGGCTGCTGATTGCAGAATGATAGCCTGCCATGATAGGAGTATCGGAAGATTTGGCATATTCTACCAGTTCTTCAAACGTATTGTAAGGTGCATCTGCCGCCGCAACAATGGATACACCGCCGCTTTGAACAGGGCAGAGAATGCATACGTCAGTACCGGAATCATAAGCGGACAGCATGCCGGTGCTGGAACAGTAAGCGACGTCAAGATGTCCCTGAGCAAGGAGCGCGGCCGCTTCAGAAGCACCTTTGCACTGTACTTTGTCAAAATGAGCAATGACAGTGCCGTCCTTAACCAAGTCGAATTGATTCTCGGAAACCGGCTCAATGTGAATCGGATCATTTGCGAATTCCTCCGGAATCAGCATAGCCAGCTGCATGATTCCATTGTGGAGGTCGTTGTTCCATGAGACATTCAGAGTCGGGACTTCGCCTGAAGCGTTCTCTTCCGCGGGCTCAGCCGCTTCGCTTGCCGTGGCGGCTGCCTCGCTTGAGACAGCTGCTTCGCTTGAGGCCGCTGCTTCTGCGGATACTGCATTTTCCTCGGCAGCAGAGGACGCTTCGGAATTCTCCTCAACCGCTTCTGCGGCAGAAGACACAGCATCGGAAGAAGCCGAGCCCTCAGATGCAGATCCGCAGGCAGCTAACGAGCAGATCATGGTTCCGGCAAGAAGAAGGCTGGTAAGTTTACGCAGATACATAGGTTTGCTCCTTTCTGTACAACCATAGTATAGTTGCGATTAACCTATCATCTCTGTGTGGCATTCGGGTGTCATTCACAATTATGTTAATTTATAAACGCAGAACATTTATAGGTATTTATCATAAACACACGTGAACGCTGTCCGTCCTGATCTGTCCTCCAGGCCAGTCTCTTGCTTTCACTGCTTTTCAGGCCTGCATGAATCCCTGCTGCGCAGGCCTGCCCCTTACTTACTCGCCTGACGGGTCTGCAAATTGCCTCCCCGTTCACAATTCCTTGACACCTATTAAAACAGTATGTCATGATAAGTATGGTTTTATGCATAGCTATGATAAGAAAAACCTCATACACAGCAAAAAACTTCATATTTCAGTAACACGTCTTCCGCGTCATCCATGCCGCGATACACAACAGAAAAGAGAGG
>CAZRNI010000252.1:0-2122 GCA_964601425.1 uncultured Eubacterium sp.
CACGCTCTCTTGCGGACAATTCATACTGTGCTGAAAAACGGCTGAATTTTTCCTTTTCCGTTTCCTGTCAGGGATACTGAGACAGCCATCTTATCTGATAAAGCACAAAAAACAGGATAACCGCCGCCGCAAACAGAGCGGCAAGCGCTGCAATTAAGATCAGGACATGCTCTGCAAGCAGCAGCGTAATCATTTCTCCGATTGCGTCACCCAGACGTCCTGCCAGCAATCCGCCCCCGGAAACGGCAAACAGCTTCTTTTCTCCTGCCATATCTGAAAAAGTAAGTATCCGGAAGACCGTAAAAAACCCAAACGTGAAATAACTCAGCGCCCACAGAATCAGAAAAGAAACAGATACGCCTCGCATCGCAAGCATGATGAACGGTACCACAAGGGCTGTCATCGCCAGAATTCCCCCGTATCTGCGGTCTCTGTCATTTACGATTCCAGCAATCAGAAGTCCGGCCGCGTAGAAAATCCGTGAAAATTCTACACTGATCCCTTTACTGAGGTCTGCTGAAGGAAATCCGAATCCACAACTGTTAATGATGCTGAAAAGGAGCACAAGCATGCTGACTGCAAGCAGATCCCTTCTGAATGACTGATTATCCGATAATGCCCGCAGCGGCATCGGTTCCGGCAGGGTGCTGCCGTTATTTCTGCGCGCTTTCCTTTCGTTTTCAGCCAGGCATATAATTGCCGCAGACAGGCAAAAACATACTGCAAACATTCCTAAATGTCCCGGATCCACCTGTTTACGATTAAGAGACAGCAGCCAGGAAACAATAATTGAAACGCTGTATCCGATTCCAAGTGTGCATCCCCGTTTTTCTGAACTGACGGCCAGACTCAGCTGATAAAGATAATAACCGCAGATCACACCGCACAGAACATTCATCACGAAGCCTGACGCCAGTGACAAAACGGCTGAATTGCTATGCGACGCCGGCAGCATGCAGATCAGATGCAGCAGAAGTGTGATATACAAGATTTCTTCTTTTTTCCGCCGCAGCAGACATGCGGAAACAGCGATGCCGGCTGCCTGAAACCCATACCCCGCCGCGAGTGTTATGAAATTCGCTTTCGCCGGCGATACCATACCGATTATATGATAAGTCCACTCCAGATATGCGCTCGATGTCAGCAGAAAACACAGACAAATGAGTACTGCTGTGCGCACCAGCCCATACCGTTCAAGGTGTCGTATCTTCATTCTTATATCCTTCTTGCAAAGAATTTATATTTTCTGATTCCGATAAAATTATTATACACAACCGCCCTGCAAAGTAAACTGTCTCCATTTTTCACATCTTTTGCATTCATTCGCATGCGATCGAAAATCAGGATATAAGCTTTATTCACAATAAATTGAAGATTGAATGGCAGGTACCCCTGTGATAAACTAACCTTTATGAAAGAACAAATATTACTATTTGAACTGAATGATGAAAAACAGAAACTGTATCTCCGCCAGGCACTGATGCCGCTTCGCATCAGACTGAAAACAGTTTCACGCACGCAGTATCAGCTGACAATCGGTGAACTCACAGTTGCGGAACCGGCAAACACCCCTGCATCCAGCCAGAATAATCAGAAAACAGATGCTGCTTCAGCAGATGATGCTGCAAAGGATGAAACTGTTATTCCCGTACCGATGCTCGTGTTTTGCGGACTGTCTTCTGACCGTCTTGATGCCGTGCTCGCCGCACTGCGCCGCAAAGGTGTGCGGATTCCGCACTAGGCAGTTCTCACACCGCATAATGCTGCATGGACGCCAGTGCAGCTGTTTTCAGAACTGGATGAAGAACACAGACGGTTTCAGTCAAACGATAAATAAGAGATAGATATCTCGATAGAAATATTAATATTGACAGAGATACTGATCGATATACTGATGAGGAAGCACAGGTATGGATAATATAGGTACACGCCCCAAAAAAACGGTAGCCGATTCCAAAACAGAAACAACAAGAACCATCCTCTATAAGGACATCAACGGCAGCAACCGCCTGTTCGGCGGCCGCCTGATGGAGTGGATTGATGAGACCTCCGGCATTACAGCCATGCGGCACTGCGGCGGTTTCGTTACTTCTGCATCTGTAGATAACCTTCGATTCCGCAG
>CAZRNI010000252.1:2132-4030 GCA_964601425.1 uncultured Eubacterium sp.
GACGCGTCACTTACGTCGGCCGTACTTCCATGGAGGTCCGCACAGATGTCTATGTGGAAGATCCCAAAACCGGCATGCGCCACATGATCAATACTGCCTACATGACGCAGGTCTGTATCGACGATGAGGGCAAACCTAAGTTAATACCCTATGGTCTTGAAATCAGCGGACCTTCGGAACAGGCTGAATGGGAAGGCGCACTCAAGAGAATAGAACTGCGCAAAAAAAGAAGACTGGAAGGGTATTGAATCCTTCTGGTCTTCTTTTTTCATCGCGCAGCTGCCGACACCAGCATAATTACTGCAACATTTTTCATTCCAGTAAATCTTCTGTCCTGCAGTCCAGCACTCTTGATAGCCGATAGAGTGTCTCTGCCTGTGCTTTATTGATATCCTTTTGTCTTTGTTCATACATCTGTACTGAGCGAAGTGAAACACCAGATTTCTCTGCAAGAGCCGCCTGGGTCAGATGTGCATATTTGCGAAGACGCTGCAGCTGTGTCATTGGATGTTCTAAATTAATACGCTTATTCAGAACTTCTGCCGCTTTCTGTTCAGATGCTTCATGTAATGCAGGGTATAGTTCCAGTAATACTTCACCTGAGCATACTTCATATATTCTACTAAAACGATCTCCTGACTCCCACTGATAATACGCTGAGATCCACCCGCACCAATATTCAGGCGTGCGGTCATATCGGACTTCTGCTTCCGGAAACTTTCTTTGAATTCCTGTTTTTTCTGCAACAATCCATACCAGTTCTTCACCTGAATATCCGGACAGATAGCGGGGATTACCCTTCTCGATTTGCTCTGCAACCCCGGATATGACAAATATTTTAAGAAATGCATCGATTGCAAAATGACAGTCATTCACAGCAAAATCAAGCATACCACCAAGATTTCGCATTACGTCAGATAAGTATGTCTGGTCGTAAGCGTGCATCATCTTCCTTAATCTCCTCCCGCAATATATCCCGCATAAATAAACCGTCCAGATCGCTGTTCATTGCTTCCCGTTTATACGCAGCTCTTGCTTCTTCATCACGTCTTCTTTTCCTGTTATAAAAAATCAAGCGATCCGCATCTTCATATTCCAGAAAAATAAGTTGTTGAAACGCTTTTTTGCTCTTAACAACAACCTGTTTCCCCAGTTCTCCCAGATACATGGCTTTGGTAAGCTGCCTTAACGAAATTGCATTTCCGACAAATGCCCTGGCAAATGAAAAATATGAATCATCCGCACGATATCCCCGAATCAGATCAAAGTTTTCTACTTCAACATAAAAATGTTCTCTCAAATATGCAATACCTTGTGCCGCCACTGCCGTTTCGGGCTGGAATTTTCTATAGGTCACAAGCAAAGCAAGCCAGTGAAGAATCGTATATTCAGGATCCTGCAGATTCAACATCCTCAGATCACTGCCTTTCAGCCGATAATGATTAGCAAATCCACTTTTTTGTTCTGTGCAGGCCCATTCTTTTGCAAGACCCGCATGTTCTGTACAGTAAAACCCCTTACCATAGTCATTGAATTCTGATCCTGCTCCATAAAGGGGCTTTTCAATGATCTGTGATGATCCATGCCATAAATATAAGTCTTCCATAATTCTGTACCTTTTTTATAAAACACATATTAACTATCACCTTGATGATAGTTTTAAGCATAGTATATCACCATGGTGATAGTTCTGCAAACCAACACTTTTACCGGAAGCACAAAAAAACGAAGTGGAAATCCACTTCGTTTTCCTCGCTCCCCGAGTAGGGTTTGAACCTACGACCCTTCGGTTAACAGCCGAATGCTCTACCGCTGAGCTATCGAGGATTATGATGCCATGCACCTTCAAAACTACATATACAAAATCATCGATCTTCTTTCTGGAGTAAGCCCTCGGT